>NZ_JBYSXL010000064.1:0-26670 GCF_058782155.1 Methylobacterium sp. FW306-05-D | reverse complement strand
GGAGACACGAGAGGGGAGACACGAGAGGGGAGACGCGGGGAGAGGAGACAGGCCGGGCCGCCTTCCGCGCGCCCGGCGAACGCCGTCGGATTCCGGGCCCGAACGATCATGCGATCACCCCTCGCGACGCCGGCTTTGCGCGCGAAAACTTACGCTCGATTAACCTTGCTGAGGTCTGATCGGAACGAGCCGCTCCCCCTCGGCCAGGTTCGTTGACGGCGCTCAGAGGCCCATGGTACCCCGATTCATCCCGTCAACGGCGATTTTCGGATCGACGGACGCAGCCTGTCCCAGGCAGGCCGGTGTCCGCATGCGCGGTCGCGTCACACGTCGACCCGGAGACGCCTCGTCTCTCCGAGCCGCGCCTGCGCGCTCCAGCCCCGTGGAAGGGACGCATGCGCCGCTTCAGTCCGGTCGAGTCCTCGCTCATCCCTCTTCGTCCGTCGCCCGCCGCGCGATCGCTGCGCGCCGGGATCGTCCGATGACGCGCGCCCCCCGCGAGGCGCGGGCGAGCCGGTCCGCCGACGGGGCCCCGCACATCCCCGTCCTCCTCGACGAGGTCCTCGCCGCCCTCGACCTGCCGGGCCGGGCGCTCGCGGTGGACGGCACCTTCGGAGCCGGCGGCTACACCCGGGCGATGCTCGGCGCCGACCCGGCCGTTCACGTTCTGGCGATCGACCGCGACCCCGGCGCCATCGCGGGAGGCGCCCCCCTGGTGGCCGAGGCCGCCGGGCGCCTGACCCTGGTGCCCGGCCGCTTCGGCGGCCTCGATGCCAGCGTGCAGGGCACGGGCCACGCCTCGGCCGACGCCGTCGTCCTCGATATCGGCGTCTCGTCGATGCAGATCGACCAGGCCGAGCGCGGCTTCTCCTTCCGCAACGACGGCCCCCTCGACATGCGCATGGAGCGGGCCGGGCCGAGCGCGGCCGACCTCGTCAACGAATCCGAGGAAGCCGACCTCGCCGACATCATCTTCCATTACGGCGAGGAGCGCCGCTCCCGGGCCGTCGCCCGGGCGATCATCGAGGCGCGCCGCAAGGGCCGCATCGAGACCACCGCGGCGCTCGCCGAGATCGTGGCCAGCGTGGTCTGGGCCGATCCGGCCAGCGGCATCCATCCGGCGACCCGGACCTTCCAGGGCCTGCGCATCGCGGTGAACGACGAGCTCGGCGAACTGGTCCAGGCGCTCCACGCCGCCGAGCGCATCCTGCGGCCCGGCGGCCGGCTCGCGGTGGTGACCTTCCACTCGCTCGAGGACCGGATCGTGAAGCAGTTCTTCTCGGCCCGCAGCGGCCGGGCGGCCCAGGCCTCCCGCCACCTGCCGAGCCTGGAGGCGCCGGCCCCGCGCAGCTTCGCGGCCGTGACCAAGGGCCCGGTGCTTCCGACCGACGCCGAGACCGCCGCCAATCCCCGTGCCCGCTCGGCCAAGCTGCGCGCGGTGGAACGCACGGACGCCCCCGTGCCCGCCCCCCTGGCCGCCATCGAGACCCTGGCCGCGCTCCCGGCGCGGACAGGTCGGAGCGGAGGAGCGCGCCGGTGATCCGTTTGCTCAATCTCATCGCGGTGCTCGGCCTGATCGGCTCGGCGATCTACGCCTACTCGATCAAGTACGACACGCTCTACCAGGCCGGGCAGGTCTCGAAGGCCCAGACCCAGCTGAAGAAGGAGCGCCAGGCCATCGCGGTGCTGCGCGCCGAGTGGCAGCTCCTCACCCGTCCAGACCGGCTCCAGGCGGCGGTGGAGCGCTACCTCGCCCTCGAGCCCATCGGCACCGCCCATCTCGGGCGCCTCGCCGACCTGCCGGCGCGCCCCGACCGCGGCGACGAGATCGGCCGGCTCCTGGCCGCCACCGCGACGCCGAAGGAGAAGCCGGTGGCGGGCCGCGGCGGCGACGAGCCGCGCACCACCGGCAGCATCACGCCGCGCACCACCACGACCAGAACCCCGACCACGACTTCGAGGTAGTGCCCGTGTCCGAAGTCCTCCCGCCCGGCCAGGGCTCGATCCAGTCCGCCGAGCCCCATCCTCCGGCCGAGCCGATCCACGCCACCGATCAGGCCGGCGCGCCGCACGAGGCCGAGGCCGCGACGCCCGAGGCGATCCGGGTCGAGCGGACGAGGCTCGAGCCGGCCGCCGAGGCCGCCGCCGCGCCGCCGCTGTCGAAGCGCCAGTGGATCGCCCGCAACGTCCGGGCGATGTTCCACCTCGCCATCGAGCGGTCCTATACCCGCGTCGGCCTCGTCGGCCTCGCCTTCACCATGGTCTTCGCCACCATCGGCGGCCGGCTGATCCTCGGCGCCGCCTTCCCGGAGGCCGACAACGGCGACCGCAGGATCGCGGCCGCCGCCACCACGGCGATCCGCCCGGACATCGTCGACCGCAACGGCGAGATCCTGGCCACCGACATCCGCACGGTCTCGATCTTCGCCGAGCCGCGCAACATCTACGACAAGGACGAGGCGGTCGAACTCCTCACCGCCGTGCTGCCGCAGATCAACGCCACCGAATTGCGGGCCAAGCTCTCCACCAAGAAGGGCTTCGTCTGGGTCAAGCGCGAGATCACCCCGAAGCAGCAGGCCGAGGTCCACCGCCTCGGCATCCCGGGCGTCGGCTTCCTGCCCGACCACAAGCGCGTCTACCCCAACGGGGTCGCGGCCGCGCATATCCTCGGCGTGACCAACCTCGACAACATCGGCATCGCCGGCATCGAGAAGTACATCGACAACCAGGGCAACAAGGCGCTCAATGATTTCGGCCTCGTGGCCAAGCAGACCGACCTGAAGCCGGTCCAGCTCTCCATCGACCTGCGGGCCCAGTTCGCAGTGCGGGACGAGCTCGCCTGGGGCCTCGACCACTTCAAGGCCAAGGCCGCCGCCGGCATGATCCTCGACGTGCAGACCGGCGAGGTGATCGCGCTCGCCTCCCTGCCGGACTTCGACCCGAACGACCCGGCCGACGCGCTCAACCCCGACCGCATCAACCGCATGAACGTCGGCGTCTACGAGATGGGCTCGACCTTCAAGGCGATGACCCTGGCGATGGCGCTGGATTCCGGCAAGTACACCGTCAACTCGACCTTCGACACCCGCGGCGGCGTGCTTAACTGGGGCCGCCAGAAGATCCACGAGTACCACGGCACCAACCGCGTCATCACCATGCCGGAGGTGTTCACCCACTCGTCGAACATCGGTTCGGCCAAGATGGCGCTGGGCATCGGCGTGCCGGGCCACAAGGCCTTCCTCAAGAAGATGGGCCTGACCGACCGGATGCGCACGGAGCTGCCCGAGAGCGCCGAGCCCATCGTCCCGCCGCGCTGGACCGAGATCAACACCATCACCATCGCGTTCGGCCACGGCCTCGCGGTGGCGCCGATCCAGGCGACCGCGGCGGTGGCGGCCATCGCCAATGGCGGCTTCCTGATGACCCCGACCTTCCTCAAGACCAGCGCCGAGGAGGCGATGGCCAAGGCCACCCGCGTGCTCAAGCCCGAGACCAGCGAGGCGATGCGCTTCATCATGCGCCTCAACGCCGTCGAGGGCTCGGCCAAGAAGGCCGCGATTCCGTACTACTTCGTCGGCGGCAAGACCGGCACCGCCGAGAAGGTGATCCACGGCCGCTACGTCAAGAACCGGCTGTTCACGACCTTCATGGCCGCCGCCCCCATGAACAACCCGAAATACCTGTTCGTCACCATCATGGACGAGCCCCAGGGCCTGCCGGAATCCGGCGGCTACGCCACCGCCGCCTGGAACTCGGGCGTCGTCACCGGCCGGGTGATCGAGCGCGTCGCCCCGGTGCTCGGCCTGCCGCCGCAATTCGATCCGCCGGTGAAGCCCTTCCCCCTGATGGTGAAGCTCGGCGCCTACCACGCCACGCAGGTGGACGGGCGATGAGCGGGCCGACCCTCGGCGGGCTGTTTCCCGAGGCGGAGGCCGGGAGCGCCGGCCTGCCGGTCTCGGGCCTCACCGCGGATTCGCGAAAGGTCGCGCCGGGCTTCGTCTTCGTCGCCGTGCCCGGCACCGTGGCCGACGGCCGCCGCTTCGCCGCAAAGGCCGCGGCGGCCGGCGCCGTGGCGGTGGTGAGCGAGGGGCCGCGGCCCGACGGCCTCGGGCCGAGCGTGCCCTACCTCGCCGTGGCGGACGTGCGCCGCAGCCTCGCCCTCGCGGCGCGGGCCTTCTCGGGCCGGCAGCCGGCCCGGGTGGTGGCGGTGACGGGCACGAGCGGGAAGAGCTCGGTCACGGATTTCGTGCGCCAGATCCTGGCCCGCCTCGGCGCCGAGGCCGCGAGCCTCGGCACGGTCGGCATCGTCACCAGCCGGGGCGCCACCTACGGTTCGCTCACCACCCCGGACCCCGTGACCCTGCACGCCACCCTGGCGCGGCTCGCCGACGACGGCATCGACGATCTGGCCATGGAGGCGTCCTCGCACGGGATCGAGCAGCGCCGCCTCGACGGGGTCGACCTCGCCGCGGTGGGCTACACCAATCTCGGCCGCGACCATCTCGACTACCACGCCACCATGGACGACTACCTGGCGGCCAAGCTGCGGCTGTTCACGACCCTGGCCCGGCCCGGCATCCCGGCGGTGATCAATCTCGACGGCGCCTATGCCGACGTCGTGGTGGCGGCGGCCGCCGCCCGCGGCCTCGACGTGCACACCACGGGCACCAAGGGCGACACGGTGCGGCTGATCTCCGCCCGCACCGAGGGCTTCCACCAGCACCTCGCCCTGCAGGCGCCCGGCGCCTCGGACCGGCTCGAGGACTACACCGTGCGCCTGCCGCTGGTCGGTGGCTTCCAGGTGGAGAACGCGCTCCTCGCCGCCGGCCTCGTGCTGGCGACCCCCGCCGGCCGGGCCGACCCGGCGGGCGTGATCGCCGCCCTCGAACACCTCACCGGCGTGCCGGGCCGGATGGAGCGGATCGGCGAAGCCAATGGCGGCCTCTGCCTCGTGGACTACGCCCACAAGCCGGAGGCCCTCGACGGCGTGCTGACGGCCCTGCGCCCCTTCGCGACGGGGCGCCTGCGCGTGGTCTTCGGCTGCGGCGGCGACCGCGACACCGGCAAGCGCCCGATCATGGGCGCCATCGCGGCCGCCAAGGCCGACACCGTCATCGTCACCGACGACAACCCCCGCTCCGAGGACCCGGCCGCGATCCGCGCCGCGATCCTCGCCGCCGCGCCGGGCGCCGTGGAGATCGGCGACCGGGCCGAGGCGATCCGCACCGCCGTGCGCGCCCTGGAGCCCGGCGACGTCCTCGTGGTGGCCGGCAAGGGCCATGAAACCGGCCAGATCGTGGGGTCACAGGTCCTGCCCTTCTCGGACCACGACGTCCTCCGGGCTGCGATCGCGGAACGCTCAGCATGACCGACACCACCCCGCTCTGGACGCGTGAAGCCCTGGAGGCCGCCACCGGCGGCACGCTGTCGGGCCCGCCCAGGCCGATCACCGGCGCCTCGATCGACACCCGCACGCTGCAGCCGGGCGACCTGTTCTTCGCCATCCGGGGCGAGGCCCGGGACGGGCACGACTTCGTCGCGACCGCCCTGGAGCGCGGCGCCGGCGCGGCCGTGGTCGCGGCGGAGCGCGCGCCGGATTTCGCGGAGGCCGGGCCGGTCCTGGCGGTCTCGGGCGCCGGCGACGATCCCGTCCTCGACGCCATGCGGGCGCTCGGCGCCGCGGCCCGGGCCCGCACGGGCGCGAGCGTCGTCGCGGTGACGGGGTCGGTCGGCAAGACCGGGACCAAGGAGGCCCTGCGCCACGTCCTCTCGGCCCAGGGGGCGACGCATGCCTCCATCGCCTCCTACAACAACCACTGGGGAGTGCCCCTGACCCTGGCGCGCATGCCCGCCGACACCCGGTTCGGCGTGTTCGAGATCGGCATGAACCATCCGGGCGAGATCGTGCCGCTCACCGCGATGGTGCGGCCCGACATCGCCCTGGTGACCACCGTCGAGCCCGTGCATATCGAGCACTTCGCCTCCGTGTCGGCCATCGCCGACGCCAAGGGGGAGATCTTCTCCGGGCTGAAGGTCGGCGGCACCGCGATCCTCAACCGCGACAACCCGAACTATCCCCGCCTCCTCGCCCATGCCCAGGCCTCCCGCGCCGGCCGGGTCGTCACCTTCGGCGAGCACCCGGAAGCGGATGTCCGCGCCCGGCGCATCGTGCTGCGCCCCGACCTCTCGGTGGTCGATTCCGTGGTGATGGGCATTCCGGTGACCTACCAGCTCGGTACGCCCGGGCGGCATACGGCCATGAACTCGCTCGGCGTGATGGCGGTGGTGCAGGCCCTCGGGGCGGACCTCGCCCGCGCGGCCCTGTCGCTGGCCGCCCTGCGGCCCCCGGTGGGGCGCGGCGAGCGCACCGCCCTGGCGATCGGGGAGGGCGAGGCCTTCCTGGTCGACGAGAGCTACAACGCCAACCCGGCCTCGATCCGCGCGGCTCTCGCGACGCTGGCCGGGATCGAGACCGGCCCGCGCGGCCGCCGCATCGCGGTGCTGGGCGACATGCTGGAGCTCGGACCCCAGGGCGAGGCCCACCACCGCGACCTCGCCGGGCCGGTGGAATCCGCCAAGGTCGACCTCGTCTTCACGGCCGGCCCGCTGATGCGCAACCTCTTCGAGGCCCTGCCGGTGAGCCGGCGCGGCGCCTGCGCGGCGACCTCCGCCGACCTGCTCGAACCCGTGCTCTCGGCCCTGCGGCCCGGGGACGCCGTGATGGTGAAGGGTTCGAACAGCATCCGCATGGGCCGGATTGTCGAAGCGCTCAAAGCCCGTTACGCGAACGCCCAAGCCGAACCGCCGCACGCCGCCGCGCGCTGAGGCGATCGTCATCACGGCCGGGGAGGGGCGACGCGCGCCCCTCAGCCTCCGGCCGAGTTCCGAACTGAACCACGGCCGGGTGCTGGATGCTGTATCTCCTGTCGGACTTGAGCGGCACCGTCTCCGCCCTCAACGTCTTCCGCTACATCACCTTCCGCACCGGCGGCGCCCTGTTCACGGCGGGCCTGTTCGTGTTCTGGTTCGGGCCGCTGATCATCTCCCTGCTGCGCCTGCGGCAGGGCAAGGGCCAGCCGATCCGCGAGGACGGCCCCCAGTCGCACCTGCTGACGAAGCGCGGCACGCCGACCATGGGCGGCCTGATGATCCTGGCCGGCTGCGTCGTGGCGATCCTGCTCTGGGCCAACCCGCGCAACCACTACGTCTGGGTCACCCTGGCGGTGACGCTCGGCTTCGGCGCGATCGGCTTCTATGATGACTACCTCAAGGTGACGAAGCAGTCGCACAAGGGCTTCTCGGGCAAGTTCCGCCTGGTGCTGGAGGCCTGCATCGCCATCGCGGCCTGCGTGCTGATCTCGGTCTACTCGGCGCCGAGCCTGCAGAACCAGCTCGCCTTCCCGATCTTCAAGGACGCGCTCCTGAACCTCGGCTGGTTCTACGTGCTGTTCGCCGCCTTCGTGATCGTCGGCACCGGCAACGCGGTGAACATGACCGACGGCCTGGACGGCCTCGCCATCGTGCCGGTGATGATCGCCTGCGGCACCTTCGGCGTCATCGCCTACCTCGTCGGCAACGTCTTCACGGCGGGCTACCTGCAGGTGAACTACGTCCGCGACACCGGCGAGCTCGCGGTGGTCTGCGGCGCGGTGATCGGGGCGGGGCTCGGCTTCCTCTGGTTCAACGCGCCCCCCGCCCAGGTCTTCATGGGCGATACCGGGTCCCTGGCGCTGGGCGGCCTCCTCGGCACCATCGCGGTGGCGACCAAGCACGAGATCGTGCTCGCCGTCGTCGGCGGCCTGTTCGTGCTGGAGATGATGTCGGTGATCATCCAGGTCGCCTCGTTCAAGCTGACGGGCAAGCGGGTCTTCCGCATGGCGCCGATCCACCACCATTTCGAGCAGAAGGGCTGGAAGGAGCCGCAGGTCGTGATCCGGTTCTGGATCATCGCCGTGATCCTGGCGCTGGCCGGCCTCGCCACCCTGAAGCTGCGCTGAGCCCGTCCTCATGACGCCCGTCACCACCTTCGCCGGCCGGAAGGTCGCCCTGTTCGGCCTCGGCGGCTCCGGCCTCGCCACCGTCCGCGCCCTGATCGCGGGCGGCGCCGACGTCCTCGCCTGGGACGACAGCCCCGAGAGCACGGGCCGCGCCCGCGACCAGGGCATCACGGTCTTCGACCTGCACGAGGCCGACTGGTCCGGCTTCTCCGCCCTGGTGCTGGCCCCCGGCGTGCCGCTCACCCACCCGGCCCCGCACTGGACCGTGGAGAAGGCGCACGAGGCCGGCATCCCGGTCATCGGCGACATCGAGCTGTTCTGCCAGGAACGCCGCGCACTGGCGCCGGGCGCGCCCTTCGTCGCCATCACGGGCACCAACGGCAAGTCGACCACGACGGCGCTGATCGCCCATATCCTGGCCTCCGCGGGCCGCGACGTGCAGATGGGCGGCAATATCGGCACCGCGATCCTCTCGCTGGCGCCGCCGGCGCCGGACCGGGTCCACGTGATCGAGATGTCCTCGTTCCAGATCGACCTGACGCCGAGCCTGGACCCGAGCCTCGGCATCCTCCTCAACATCACGCCCGACCATCTCGACCGCCACGGCACGCTCGCCGACTACGCCGCCATCAAGGGGCGGCTGGTGG
This sequence comes from Methylobacterium sp. FW306-05-D, assembly GCF_058782155.1. Classification (NCBI taxonomy): domain Bacteria; kingdom Pseudomonadati; phylum Pseudomonadota; class Alphaproteobacteria; order Hyphomicrobiales; family Methylobacteriaceae; genus Methylobacterium; species Methylobacterium sp. FW306-05-D. Next base: position 18,026 of record NZ_JBYSXL010000064.1, on the reverse strand, counting down.
CGGGGGCGGACCGCGCCGTCGTCGGCGTCGACGACGACCTCAGCCGCGCCATCGCCGATGCGCGGACGGGTCCGACGGTCCGCATCCATGTCGGGACGCTGGAGGCCGGCTTCGACGGCCTGTCGGCCCGCGACGGAACGGTGTTCGACGCCGACGGCACGCCGATCGCCGACCTGACCGGGATCGGCTCCCTGCGGGGCGCGCATAACTGGCAGAACGCGGCGGTGGCCGCCGCCTGCCTGCGGGCGCTGGGGATCGGCGACGCCGAACTCGTGGCGGGGCTGCGCAGCTTCCCCGGGCTGCCCCACCGGATGGAGGAGGTCGGCCGGCGCGGGCGCGTGCTCTTCGTCAACGATTCGAAGGCGACCAACGCCGATTCCACCGAGAAGGCGCTGACCGCCTTCCGCGACATCCACTGGATTCTCGGCGGCAAGGCCAAGGAGGGTGGCATTGCGCCCCTGGCGCCGCTCTTCGGCCGCGTCGCCCACGCCTACCTGATCGGGGCGGCGAGCGACGCCTTCGCCGCCACCCTGGAGGGCCGGGTGCCCTACACCGCCTGCGGCACCCTCGCGGTCGCCACCGCGAAGGCCGCCGAGGCCGCCGCCGCCTCGGGGGCGGCCGAGCCCGTCGTCCTGCTCTCGCCGGCCTGCGCGTCTTACGACCAGTTCCGGAGTTTCGAGGATCGTGGGGATCAGTTCCGGAATCTGGTGCGCGCGCTGCCCTGAGCCCGGGCGCTTCTCGAATTCTCAATCATTGCCGCGCCTCATCGGGGGCGTGTAGCGCGGTTCCGCCCCGTCGGCGGCGCGGTGATGGGTTGAGTGCATGGCGTCCACGATGGCACCCGGCGCGGCGCGCTGGCAGGCGGGAGCCTGGGCCCACATCCCCGTCCTGCACGTGCTGCGGCGCCTCGCGACGCTGCTCCTCGTCGCCTTCATCTTCTTCGCCTGCTTCGCCTTCTCGGACACCTCGCCCTACGACGTGGTGGCGATCCCCACCATCGTGCTCTGGCTCTGCCTCGGCCTGCGCCTGCACCGGGGCGTGGTGCCGCTGCTCTGGCTGCTGATCCTCTACGTCAGCGCGATCACGGTGGCGCTGCTGCCCTATGTCGACCAGCCCGTGCCGGTGACCTGGACGATCCAGCTCGCCTACCTCGCGATCACGGGCGTGTTCTTCGCCATGCTGTTCTCCGACGACACGCAGGCGCGGATGGAGCTGGCGCTCAAGACCTTCGTGGCGAGCTGCCTCCTGTCGAGCGCCTTCGGCATCGTCGGCTATTTCGGCTACATCCCGACGGAGGACCTGTTCTACAAGTACGGCCGCGCCTCCGGCACCTTCCAGGACCCGAACGTCTTCGGCTCCTTCCTGACGCTGGGCGCCCTCTACCTGATGCACGGCCTGCTCCTCGGCACCAGCCGGCGGCCGATCCTCGCCTGCGCGATCCTGATGGTGATCGTGGCGGGCATCTTCCTGTCGTTCTCGCGCGGGTCCTGGGCCGGCACGCTCATCGCCGTCGCCGTCATGGTCGGCAGCGTCTACACCACCACCGCCTCGGCGCGCCTGCGTCGGCGCATCGTCACCCTGACGGTGCTGGCCGTCGTCGCGACCGCGGTCGCCATCGTGGGCCTGCTCTCGATCGGCGACACCGCGGAGATGTTCTCCAAGCGCGCCGCGGTCACGCAGGACTACGACACCGGCGAGACCGGCCGCTTCGGCAATCAGATGCGCGGCCTCGGCCTCCTGGTGGACGAGCCCCTCGGGATGGGCCCCCTGCGCTGGCGGCTGATCTTCGCCCTGGAGCCGCACAACACCTTCATCGGCAGCTTCGCCAACGGGGGCTGGCTCGCCGGCGTCACCTTCATCGGCCTCGTGCTGACGACGAGCGTGGTCGGCTTCCGCCTGATGCGGCGCGACACGCCCTATCGCCGCCACGCCCAGATCGTCTGGCCGGCCCTGCTGATGTTCTTCCTGCAGGCCTTCCAGATCGACATCGAGAAGTGGCGCCACGTCTACATGATGCTGGGCATGATCTGGGGCCTCGAGGCCGCCCGGCTGCGCTGGCTTTCCGGTCGGCATGGGGCCGACGGACAGACGTCTCGGTGAGGCGCCCCCTCCGGTGCGCGGTCTCCCCGCCCGGTTGGGGAGGAGGGGAGCCGCCCACACCGGACGATGTCTAATCCGGCCTTGGCTCCGCCGCCTCCGCCTCCTCCGGCTCCGGATCGGCCGTCCAGGTCGTGGCGAAGGCCGCGAGGTGGCGGGCATCCGCGAAGGCCAGGACGGTGACGGCCCGGTCCTCCGGCATTCCGCCGGGATAGGGCGACAGCAGGACCTTCTCCTCGGACAGCTTCGCCCCCGGCGCGTGCTCGGCGAGCCAGGCCTCCGCCTCGGCCGTGAGGCGGCTCGGATCGGACGCGTCGCGCGCCCGGGAATCGCCGCGCAGGACGAGGACGTAGGAGCCGAGCGCCGGATTGCGCTGCTGCACCGCTTTTACGATGTCGAGAAACATGCCGATCGGTTCCCAGCTGTGCTCAGTGCAGCTTCACGCGTGACTCGGTGCGCCGGGTCAGCGCCCGGGCGACCGCGTCGAGGGTGGTCTTCACCGTGCCGTGCAGGGCCTGCTCGTGCATCTTGTAGAGCGAACGGTACATCATCCGCGCGAACAGCCCGGCGATGAACATGTTCTTGCCCTTGATGAACCCCATCAGGCTGCCGACCGTGGAGTATTCGCCCAGGGAGACCAGCGAGCCGAAGTCGCGGTACTTGAAGGCCTTCAGCGGCTTGCCGGCCATCTTGTCGGGAATGATCTTGATGAGGTGCGAGGCCTGCTGGTGGGCGGCCTGGGCCCGGGGCGGGATCGGCGTGTCCGAGCCCTTCTCGACCAGGTAGGCGCAGTCGCCCATCGCGAAGATGTCCGGGTCGCGGGTGGTCTGCAGGGTCGGCGTCACCACGAGCTGGTTGTTGCGCGTGGTCTCGAGGCCGCCGATCTCGTGCAGGAATTGCGGCGCCTTCACGCCGGCCGCCCAGACCACGAGCTCGGAGGGGATGAAGCCGCCATCGGCGAGCTGGACCCCGTCGGGCCGGACCTCCGTCACCCGCGCGCCGGTGCGGACCTCGACGCCGATCTTGTCGAGCAGCACCATGACGTCCCGGGACATCCGCTCCGGCACTGCCGGCAGGATGCGGCTCGCCGCCTCGACCAGGGTGATCTTCAGGTCCTTGGCCGGGTCGATCCGGTCGAGGCCGGTGGCGGCCACGTCGCGGGTGGTGCGGTGGAGCTCGGCGGCGAGCTCGGTCCCGGTGGCGCCGGCACCGATCACCGTGACGTGGAGCTGGCCCGGTCGCACCGGACCCGGCTGGGTGTGGGCGCGCAGCATGCCGTTGATCAGGCGCTGGTGGAAGCGCACCGCCTGGCCCTGGGTGTCGAGGGCGATGGCGTTCGCCTGCACGCCCGGCGTGCCGAAGTCGTTGGTGGTGGAGCCCACCGCCATCACCAGGGTGTCGTAGGGGATCTCGCGCACGGGCGTGACCTCGCGGCCCTCGGTGTCGTGGCTGGCCGCGAGGTGGATCACGCGCTTGGCCCGGTCGAGCCCGGTCATCTCGCCGATGCGGTAGCGGAAATGGTGCCGGTGGGCGTGGTGCAGGTAGTCGACCGCGTGGTGGCCGACATCGAGGCTTCCGGCGGCGACCTCGTGCAGCAGCGGCTTCCAGATGTGCGTGCGCGCCCGGTCGACCAGGGTGACGTGGGCCTTCTTCGTGCGACCGAGCTTGTCGCCCAGCTTCGTGGCGAGCTGCAGCCCCGCCGCGCCACCGCCGACGACCACGATGCGGTGCAGATTGTCCTCGGTTTCGCCCGGTACCATGTCGCTCAGGTCCTCATCGCCGCGGTTGCAGGTTTGCGCGCCCGCACGGCGGGCCACGCATCCTCATCCCGGGCTTTAGCTTAAAAGGATTACAAACCGGCCGCCATGCCCCTCACGCCGGTGCGCCCGGCTGGCGCAGGGGATGCGCGCGGGCGAAGGCGTCCTGGGCGAGGCAGTCCTCGGCGATCCGGCGTACGGTCGGGAACGGCGCGGTGTCGACGCCGAAGATGCCGGTGCCGACCCAGAGGCTGACGAGGCAGAGGTCGGCATGGCTGACCGCGTCCCCTTGCGCGTAGCGCCCGGTGCCGGGCTCCTGGGTGAGGCGGGTCTCCAGGGTCTTCAGTCCGGTCGCCATCCAGTGGCGCACGAAGTCGAGCATGCGCTCGCGCGGCAGGTCGTAGCGCTCCATCAGGACGTTGCGCACCCGCGGCACGTAGAGCGGATGGGTGTCGCAGGCGACGACCTGGGCGAGCGACCGGGCGCGGGCGCGCTCGCGGGGCGCGCTCGGCAGGAGCGGCGTGGCGGGGTGGATGTCCTCGAGGTAGTCGAGGATGGCGAGCGACTGGATCAGGGGCGGGCCGTCGCCGTCGAAGAAGGCCGGCACCGCGCCCTGCGGATTGATCGCCAGGAAGTCCGGCTTGAACTGCTCGCCGGCATCGAGGTCGAGGAAGATCTCCTCGTAGGCGATGCCCTTCAGGTTCAGGGCGACCCGGACCCGGAAGGCGGCGGCCGAGCGCCAGTTGCCGTACATCTTCATGCGCGCCACGTTTCCTCTTCGCGGACTCCTGTCCGTCTCTTAACGGTTCGGACCACACCCGACATCGCGCCCGCCCGCAAGCCCGTTCTGCCGACGAATGCAGGCGGATCGCACGATTTGGCAGCGTCGTGATCATCGCGCATAGGAGGAGGCGAGGGGTCCATCCTCGGCCGGTGAGTGACGCGATGCAGATCGAAACGCCCTACCTGATGTTCCTCGGCGACGTGCCCGACCGCCTTGCCGCCAAGACCGCCTACGGCATCAAGGACTGGCGCCCCGAGTGGTGCGTCGGCCAGCTCCGCCTGCCCGGCTGCGCCGCCGATCTCGGCATCCCGGACCTCACCCTGGACGAGGCCGTCGCGAAGGGCTGCCGCACGATGGTGATCGGCGTCGCCAATGCGGGCGGCGTCCTGCCCGAGCACTGGGTCGCCGAGGTCGTGGCGGCCCTGGAGGCCGGGCTCGACAACGCCAGCGGTCTGCATGCCCGCCTCGGCGCGGTGCCGGCCATCGCCGAGGCCGCCGAGCGCCACGGCCGGCAGCTGCACGACGTGCGCCACACCACCGAGACCTTCGCCACCGGCAAGGGCACCCGGCGGCCCGGCCGCCGCCTGCTCAGCGTCGGCACCGACTGCTCGGTCGGCAAGAAGTACACCGTCCTCGCCCTGGAGCGCGGCATGCGCGCGCGCGGGCTCGACGCGGATTTCCGCGCCACCGGCCAGACCGGCGTCTTCATCTCGGGACGCGGCGTCGCCATCGACGCGGTGGTGGCCGACTTCATCTCCGGGGCCGTCGAGTGGATCGCCCCCGCCGCCGCGCCGGATCACTGGGATCTGCTCGAAGGGCAGGGCTCGCTGTTCCACCCGTCCTTCGCCGGCGTGAGCCTCGGGCTCCTGCACGGGGCGCAGGCCGACGCCTTCGTGGTCTGCCACGAGCCGACCCGGACGACCATGCGCGGCGTCCAGCACCCGCTGCCGACGATCCGGCAGGTGATCGACCTCACGGTCCAGCTCGGGAGCCTGACCAATCCGGACATCCGCCCGGTGGGCATCGCGGTCAACACGCAGGACCTGGAGGAGGGGGCGGCGCGCGCGCTGCTCGCCGACCTCGCCCGGGAGCACGACCTGCCGGCGACCGACCCCGTCCGCTTCGGCGTCGAGGGCATCGTCGACCGGATCGTCGCCGAGTTTCCCCCGGCGGCCACGGGGGCGGGCGCATGACCCGGCGCCTCGACGTCGCCGTCGAGCGCTTCCCGATCGCGGGGGCGTTCACCATCGCACGGGGCAGCCGCACCGAGGTGGTGGTGGTGGTCGCCACGATCACCGACGGGGAGGGCCGGGTCGGGCGCGGCGAATGCGTGCCCTATGCCCGGTACGGCGAGACCGTGGAGAGCGTCGCCGAGCTGATCCGGGACCATGCCGAGGCGATCGCCGTCGGGGTGACCCGGGCCGACCTCCAGGTCGGCATGAAGGCCGGCGCGGCGCGCAACGCCCTCGACTGCGCCCTGTTCGACCTGGAGGCCAAGCAGCTCGGGCGCCCGGCCTTCGCCATCGCCGGCCTGTCGGCGCCGCAGGTCGCCACCACCGCCTACACGCTCAGCCTGGGCGAGCCGGAGCGCATGGAGGCGGCGGCGCGCCAGGCGGCGCACCGGCCGCTCCTCAAAGTGAAGCTCGGCGGCGTCGGCGACCCGGAGCGGATCGCCGCCGTGCGGCGCGGGGCGCCCGACGCGCGCCTGATCGTGGATGCCAACGAGGCCTGGCGCCCGGAGACGATCGAGGCCAACCTCGCGGCCTGCGTCGCCGCCGACGTCCGCCTGATCGAGCAGCCGCTGCCCGCCGGCGAGGACGCGCTGCTGGCCGAGATCGCCCGGCCGATCCCGATCTGCGCCGACGAGAGCCTGCACGACCGCGCCGGCCTCGACGCCCTGAGCCGGCGCTACGACGCCATCAACATCAAGCTCGACAAGGCCGGCGGCCTCACCGAGGCGGTGATGCTGGCCCACGAGGCGCGGGCCCGGGGCTTCTCCCTGATGATCGGCTGCATGGTCGGCACCTCCCTCGCCATGGCGCCCGCCATGCTGCTCGCCCACCACGCCGAGTACGTCGACCTCGACGGCCCGCTCCTGCTGGCCCGGGACCGGGAGCCGGCCCTGCGCTTCGAGGGCAGCCTGATCCACCCGCCGGAGCCCGAATTGTGGGGATGAGGGGGGCGTGAGGTCCGGCCCCGGGGCCCCTGCATGACGCGGACGCGGTCGGGCCGACCTCCCCATCGGGGCCTCGGAAGCCGATCAGCCCTTCACGACGGCGCGCAGGAAGTAGACCAGCGCCGTGAAGGTCACGAGGCTCGCCGCGTAGAAGGCGACGAACCAGAGCAGCCGGCGGCCCTTGGCCCCGGACGAGCCCGCGCTCAATGCCCGTAGCCCCCGGATTCGAGGTCCTCCGCCACCTTGCCGCGGAAGACCCAGTAGGCGTAGCCGGTATAGGCCAGGGTCAGCGGCATCACGACGGCGTAGCCCACGAGGGCGAATTGCAGGGCGCTGACCGCGTTGGCCGCCTGCCAGATCGTGAAGCGCGGCGGCACGATGTAGGGGAACAGGCTGATCGCGAGGCCGAGGAAGCCGAGCAGGAACAGCGCGATGGTCAGGAGGAAGGGCGCCACGTGGCGGCCGTTGCGGATGCTGTGGAAGATGCCCCAGGCCACGAGGGCCGTCACCGCCGGCACGGGCGCCACGTAGAGGATGTTCGGCCAGGAGATCCAGCGCCACTGGATGTCGAGGCCGAGGAACGGCACCCAGGCGCTCACCACGGCCATCGCCACGATGGTGGCGGCGAGGAACTGTAGGCTCTTGCGCCGGGCCCAGATCTCGAGTTCGCCCGAGGTCTTCATCACGCACCAGGTCGCCCCGAGCAGCCCGTAGCCGCAGACGAGGCCGATACCGGTGAGCACGCTGAAGGGGGTGAGCCAGTCCATGGTGCCGCCGGCGAAGCCGCGGCCCTCGACCTTGAAGCCCTGGACGAAGGCCCCGAGCACCATGCCCTGCGCGAAGGTCGCCAGCAGGGAGCCGTAATGGAAGGCGTTGTCCCAGACGAACTGCGAGCGCTCGGCCTTGAACCGGAACTCGAAGGCGACCCCGCGGAAGATCAGGGCGATCAGCATCAGGATGATGGGAATGTAGAGCGCTGGCAGCAGGATCGCGTAGGCGACGCTGAAGACCGCGAACAACCCGCCGCCGCCGAGCACCAGCCAGGTCTCGTTGCCGTCCCAGATCGGGGCGACGGAGAGCATCATCCGGTCGCGCCAGTTGCCCTTCCGCGCCGCGGTGAACAGGATGCCGACGCCGAGGTCGAATCCGTCGATGACCACGTACATCGCCACCGCCACCGCGAGCAGCGCGGCCCAGACGAGCGGCAGCCAGAAGGCCGCGCCCTCGTATTCCATTCCGAAGCCGAACATCCGCTGAGACCCTCGTCCGCGCCGCGAATCGTCTACCGCGTCACGGGGACGAGCGGTCCCCGCGCTCCGCGAGCCTAGCGCGCTCCGCGGAATTTTGCGCGCCCCGCCACGGGACTTTCCTGTCGCTGTCCGAGAGGGTGTCGCGGGAGGCCGGACCGGCGCCGACGGCCTGGCCCGCCCGTCGTCCGATCTCGGCGGCGCCCTCACGCAGCGCCGCCTCGCGCATCGGGGCGGGCAGGGCCTCCCAGGCGGCCGCTGCCGCGTCCGCGGCCGTCGGGGCCGCCGGCACGGTCTCGCCCTGGCGCTGCAGCGCCAGCCAGGACAGGGCGCCGATCACCAGGCCGGCACGGATGAGAAATGACATGGCTCTGGCCCGGACGCGCCCCGGCCGGGGCGCGAACACCGTCGCGGGCGACCGGTAAAGACCGCCTGACGGGCCGCCCGGAAAGCGCCCGAATGGTGAACACAAGATTAGCGGGAGGTCGATCCAGGCTTTTTCGTGTCATGCCCCGAAAAGGTCTGTCGTCTCGACCGGTCACGGTTACATCCCGGAAAGCATGCGGAGACAATCGGACTGACTAGCGCAAGACTCGCTTAAGTCGGCTCTGCGAGGTTCGGCCTTGTCGAGTGTTCGTCGAGCCAAGGGGCGTCGGGTTGGCCGTCAGGCTGTTTCCCGCGCTGTGCGTGTCGGTATTGCGTATCTACGGTGCCCTGGCTTCCCTCATCGATGTCCGCCTCGCGGGGCTCGTCCATGAGTCGGTGAAAGAGGATGGCGGCGTGCGCTTCCGGCACGAGCGCTTCCTGGTCTCCCGCCTCGCCACCGGCCTGATGATGATGCTGGGCCTGCCGCCCTACCTCGTGCTGCGCGGGGTGCCGACCGGCGCCGAGGCCCTGGCGATCGCCAGCCTGATGCTGCCGGTCTTCGCCGCCGTGCTCCTGTCCCGCACCGGCATCCTCTGGCTCGCCCACGCCATTTCCTCGGCCGGGCTGACCGGCGTGGTCGTCTGCCTCGCGATGATGACCGGGGGCGCCGAGTCCGCCGCCGCGATCTGGCTCGTGGCCATTCCCCTGGAGGCCGTGGTCTCGGGCTCGCGGCGGGCCACCCTGGCGGCGGCCATCGTGGCGGCCCTCGGGGCGCTGACCGTGGCCCTGCTGCCGCCGCTGGCCGAGGGCGCGACCCTGCCGGAATGGTCGCGGGCCCTGGCGATGCCGGTCTTCGCCATCACGGCCATCGGGCACATCGCCGCCCAGGCCCTCGAACATTTCCGCCACGAGGGCCGCTGGCTCGCCCGCCTGCGCGACAACGAGCGCCGCGACCGGATGCTGCTCTCGGCCATCGACGACCTCGTCACCTGGCACGACCACAACGGTCGCGTCCTCGAGGCCAGCGCCTCGGCCACCCGCTTCCTCGGTGCCGAGCCGGCCGCCCTGCAGGGCCACGGCCTGCTGGAGCGGGTCCATGTCGGCGACCGTCCCCTGCTGCTGCAGGCCCTGAGCGACGTCGCCGCCCACGGCCGTCCGGCCCGGGTGCAGTTCCGGCTGCATCTCGACTTCGCCGCCGCCCGGGCCGAGGGCGCCGCGCAGGTGATCTTCGCCGAGATGCGCATCCACCGGATCGACGGCCGCGCCTCCGAGACGGCCGTCCCCGGCCGGCTGCAATCCAGCGTCGTCGCGGTGACCCGCGACGTGACCGAGCACCGCCGCCACGCCGAGGAGCTGGAGCAGGCCCGGGCCGAGGCCGAGCGCGCCGACGAGGTGAAGAGCCGCTTCCTGGCCAATGTCAGCCACGAGCTGCGCACGCCGCTCAACGCCATCATCGGCTTCTCCGAGGTGCTCTCGGGGGAGGGCGGGATGGCGACCGATCCGGAGCGCACCCGCGAATACGCCGGCATCATCCGAAATTCCGGCCAGCACCTGCTTGAGGTCGTCAACACGCTCCTCGACATGTCGCGCATCCAGAGCGGCCATTTCGACTACGCGCCGGAGCCCTTCGACCTCTCGGCCCTGCTCCAGACCTGCTGCAACCTGATGCAGCTCAAGTTCGACCAGGCCGGCATCGCCCTGGTGCGCGAGGCCGGGGCCGCCCCGGTGGAGATCACGGCCGACATGCGCGCCTGCCGGCAGATCATCATCAACCTCCTGTCGAACGCCGTGAAGTTCACCCCGCGCGGCGGGCGGGTGGAGATCGGCCTGCGCGGCACGGGCAAGCATCTCGACGTCATCGTCGGCGACACCGGCATCGGCATCAGCGAGGCCGACCTGCCCCGCGTCGGCAGCCCGTTCTACCAGTGTGCCGGCGGCTACGAGCGCACCCACGAGGGGACCGGTCTCGGCCTCTCCGTGGTGCAGGGCCTCGTCGGGCTGCATGGCGGCGCCATCCTCATCGAGAGCACCCGGGGCGAGGGCACCACGATCACCGTCACCCTCCCGCGCGAGTGCCGCGTCGTCACCGGTGCCATTCCGTCGGCACCGATCCGCACCCGCCTGCGTCCGTCGGTGACGGGCGGCAGCCTCGTCGCCGCCGCCAAGGACGGCCCCGTGCCGATGCGCCGGCCCATGGGCCTGTTCGAATCGAGCCCCGAGCCGGTGCGCGAGAGCTACGTTCCCCTGCGGCGCGCCGGATGAGCGCGCCGCGTCCCTGCCCGTCCCCGGTGATCCGGGCCCCGCGTCCTGCGGGGCCCGAAAGCCGTTGCGACCAGCCCTGAGGAGATCCGATGCGCGAGCCGCAAGCACGCCGCGACCAGCGGGAGATCGTCGTTCCGTCCCGCGCCCGCGAGGCGCGCCCCGCCGCCCGGCGCCGGCCGGCCCCGGGCCGCTTCGCGGGCCTCGGGGCGCTGGCGGGGGGCGCGGGACGGGCCGTCCTGCGCCATCCCGGCGAGGTGCTCGGGGTCGCCGTCGTGCTCGGCGCCGTATCGATGATCTGCCTGAACGCCCTCGGCTACCAGATGGGGCGCCACCCGGCGCCGATCTTCCCGAAGCTCGCCGCCAAGCCGCCGCTCTCCCGCTCGGCCGAGGCGCCGAAGCCCGCGGCCTCAGCCGTCGCCCGCACGGAGGCGGGCAAACCCGAAGCCGGCAAGTCGGAGGCCTCCAAGTCGGAGTCGTCCAAGTCGGAGGCCTCCAAGTCCGAGGCGAAACCCGAGGGCGCGGCCAGGAGCCCGCGGGACGGCATCGGCGAGATCATCCGGGCCGGCGAGCCGGCCGGGGCCGAGACCACCGCCTCGGTGGCGAGCCTCGGCGGCCTGACCCTCGCCCAGGCGCAGCGCGCCCTGGTCAAGCTCGGCTACGGGCCGCTCAAGGCCGACGGGCTGATGGGGGCGAGCACCCGGGCGGCGATCGAGAAGTTCGAGCGCGACCGCAAGCTTCCGGTGAAGGGCGAGCCCTCGCCGCGGACCTTCCGCGAACTCGCCACGAGGGCTGGCGCGACCCGGGGCTGATCCGGCGGGGCGGCGTGCTATAGACCCGCGCATGGCACGCCTGCGCTCGGATTTCTGGGTTTCCGCCCATCTTCGCCGCCTCGACATCGAGGGCATCGCCGCGGTCCAGCGCCGGCGCGGCTCGCCCGAGGCGGGGGCGATCTTCGTGAAGGTGGACCGCCTCGACGGTCGCGCGGACCTCTACGGGCCGGCCCCTCAGGCCCTGGTCGATGCCGAGGCCGACGGCGACCGCCGCTTCGTGACGCTCCTCAGCGAAGCCTCGCCCGCCGACGTGGAGATTCGTCTCGGCAAGGAGCTGCGCTTCGACGACGACCTGTGGATCGTCGAGATCGACGATCGGGCCGGGCGCCACCGCCTCGACCTCGCCGAATAGGGCGCGCCGACCGGAGCCCGGCCGGCGTCGCTCAGCTCGTCTGGCGCTGGCGGCTCGGCAGGGGGGTGCGCAGGGACGGGCGCTCGGCCGCCGCGGCCTGGGCGCGCGGACGCTGGGCGTCGGGGGCGTGGTAGGGCTGGTGCGCCGTCGCGGCGGCGCGCTCCTGCGGGGTCCAGTCGAGGATCGCCGCCAGGAGGTCGCGCGCGGCGGCCCGCGGCAGGGTTCGGAATAGTTTGACCAGATCGAACACCCGGTCGACCGAGCGGGCGACCGCCTCGTTCAGGGTCAGGTAGATGTAGACCGCCTCTTCCTCGTGCAGGCCGGTGGCGCGCATGGCCACCGTCAGCAGCTCGTAGCGCAGCGACGGATCGGGGGTGGTGGTGATGAAGCCCTTGGGCAGCCCCAGCATCTCGGTCAGGGCCGCGATGAAGCCGGCGATGTCGGCGCGCGCCGCGAAGCCCGTGAGCACCGCCCCGGCCTCGCGCGGCGCCGGCGGGTTCGGGCGCAGAGCGGCCGTCGCCATCATCGCGTGGCCGATTGCCTCGCGGCGGGCCTGGTCGGCGAGGAGGAAGAGCGGCGCGACGTCGGCATGGGCGAGGTCGTGGCGGGCCAGGAGCGCGCGGCCGAGGTCGGGGTTCCGGCGGCCGCGGCCGACCAGGCGGGCCAGCATCTCGCCCTGGAGATGCACGGCCGGGTTGGCGGCCAGCGCCCGGTCGACGGCGGCGTCGGCGCGGGCGATCAGGTCGGCGAGGGTGGCGCGGCTCAGGTCGTGCCGGCTGGCGATGGCGGGGCCGAGCTCGGAATCCTCGGCGAGGGCGGCCTGGATCATGGCCTGGGTCAGGATCGGCGCCTGGGAGATGACGGCGTCCCGGGCGCCGCCGCCGCGCTCCACCAGGGCGGCGAGCAGGCTGGGCGGCGTGTCGGGGAAGGCGGCGAGCTTGCGGGCGACGATCTCGGCGGTCTCGTCGTCGACGATCGGGATCAGGCCGCCGGCCAGGGAGGCGAAGGCCGCCACGGTCTTGCGGTCCCGGACGCCGGCCGAGAGAAAGAGATCCGTCTGCACCCGGAGGATCACGGGTTTCAGATCGAGATTGTCGAGGCGCGACAATTCGATCAGGCCGGAGAGGTCCGGCGCATCGTCGAATGATGGGGACATGGCACTTCGGTTACGCAGAACTCGCTGATCGCAAGGATTAGCGGAATTGCGTGAACCGACCTTTAAGGACGGTCGGCCCCGACCGTCCCCGCTTGCGCCATGCCCGTCCTACGCCCCGACCGGAGCGTCCGACGCGACGTCTCTCAGACCGCGCGCCGGGGCTGGGAAGCCTCGCCGGCCTTGGGCGGCGGAAACACCACCGGGTTCGGGGTGCTGGCGGCCATCGGGCCGGGCGTCGCGGCCGGAGGCGGGTTCGCGGCCGCAGCCGCCATGCCGGCGGCCACCGGCGCCGTGATGCCGTGGTCCTTGGCCCCGGCTTCCTTCACCCCGCCATCCTTGCCGCCCGTGCCCTTGCCGCCCGTATCCTTGCCGGCCGCCGACGGGAACAGCACCGTCGTGCCCTTGGCCTCGGTCGGCGCGGCGACGGGACCCGAACCGTGCTTCGGCGCCGGGCCCGCGAGCGCGCCCTCGGGCGCCGTCTCGTCCTCGGCATGCGGCTCCTCGGGCCCGGCGATCAGCTCGGTCGGGGTCTTCCAGACGAAGGCGTCGAGGCGCCCGCTCACCGGGGAGACCGGCGCCCAATGCTCGGACGCGATGCCGTCGGCCACCCAGAGCGGGTCGCGCGGGGCGTGGGCGGCGCGCGACAGCCACTCGCGGGCGCGGCCCGAGCCGGCTCCGTGCTCGGCCTCCTCGATGCGCGCCATGGTCAGGCAGGCGCGGACGGTCGGACGGTCGGCGAGGAGCGGCGCCAGCGCGTCGCGGGCCTGGCCGAACTCGCGAGCCTCGTAGGCGGCCTGCGCCATGGCGAGGCGCGCCTCGGGGTGCCAGGACGAGATCTTGGCCAGGGTCTCGGCCCGGGCCATGCGGTCGCGCACGGAATCGCCGGTGCGCAGGTTCAGGTAGGTCTTGGCGAGATCCGGATGGGGGCCGGCGCGCCAGGCGGCCTCGATGATCTTGGCGCCCTTCCGCAGGTCGCCCCGGCGCACCATCAGGCGCGCGGCGAGCACCGCGGCCGGGACGAGATCGGGCGCGAGCTTGACCGCCTTGAGGACGCGCTCGGTGGCGGCCTCCGGCTCGCCGGCCTCGCGCTCCTGCGCGGCGGCGGTGAGCAGGACGGCGCGCTGGCGCCGGGCGGTCGACTTCTCGATCAGGCCGAGGGAGGCGCGGCGCTCCACGGTCTCGTTGGCGCCGCTCCAGTCGCCGTCGGCGCATTGCGCCTCGAGCACGGCCTCGTTGGCCCAGGTGACGCTGGGCGCCAGGCGGGCGGCCTCGGCCGCGTAGGCGCGGGCGGAGGCGTCGTCCTCGCGGCGGCGGGCCTCGACGAAGAGGCCGCGCAGGCCGAGCACCCGGGTCTCGGGGTCGTTGACCATGCGCTGGAAGGCCTGCTCGGCGGCCTCGCGGTCTCCGGAGATCTGTGCGGCCTGGGCCTTGAGGAGCAGCGTCAGCGGCTCGGCGCCGAGCAGACGCTCGGCATCGTTGGCGTGGCGGCGGGCGGCGAGGGGATCACCCGACCCGACCGCGACCATGCCGCGGGACAGGGCCGAGAAGCCCTTCGCCCGGCGCCGGTCGCGCGAGCCGCGCACCAGGGTCTCCGGCAGGGTGATGAAACCACGCACGATGGCCCAGATGAAGCCGATCAGGATGGCGGCGATCAGGACGCCGATCAGGCCGATGGCGAGGCTGGTGGCCACCTCGTAGCCGTTCCACACGATGGTGACGGTGCCGGGATGGTCGGCGACCCAGGTCGCGCCGTAGGCGGCGACCGCGAGAAGGGCCAGGAAGGCGAGGGCGCGCCACATGAGATCAGAAACTCCTGGGAGTGGCGTCGGCCGGTCCGGCGACACCGAGAGTCGGGGGCGGGAGCACGGGACGCTCCCACGCGGAATCCGGGCGGCCGCGCGACCCGCCGCAGGGCAGGGGGCGCGGCCGTGCGCTCAACGGGAGGCGCCGGTGGCGGGCAGGCCCTTGAAGGCGTCGGCGAGCAGGCCCCGTGCCGCGTCGCCGGCGGCGGCGCGCGAGGCCAGCTTGGTGCCGAAATCGCCCGCCTCGGCCCGTGCCGCCTCGGGCAGGGCCGCGAAGGCTTCGGCCGCCTCCTTGATCGCGCCGCGATCGAGGGCCTCCTGCACCTTCGGCGCCGTGTCGGGCGCCGGCGCGTTGGCGCCCCCGGCGGCCGGCGTGTCGACCCGGCGGACCTGGACGATCGATTCGGCCATGCTCATCAGCTTGGTGCCGATGTCGCCCGTCTCGGCCACGGCCTTGCTCTGCGCGGCCCGGCGCTTGGCCGCGATCCTCTCGGCGATGGGACGGAACTCGGCCGCCAGGGTGGCGGCCGTCGGCGCTCCCTTGTCGGCGAAGGGGGCCACCGCCGTCAGGCGGGCCGGATCGCCCGGCTCCAGGCCGCGCAGGGCCGAGAGCGCGTCGGCGTAGGGCGCCCCGGTGTTGAGGGCGGTGGCGATCCGGTCGGCGGAGACGACCCGCAGGGCCGCCTGGAGCGTCGCGGTCTCGGCGCGCTCGGAGACGGCCTTGTCGAGCCCGGCGATCTTGTCGGCCTGGGCCTGGAGCTGACGCTCCACCGCCTTCGCCGCCTCGGCCGCCTGGGTCTTGCTGGCATCGGCGACCTTCTCGCTCGCCTGCGTCGCCGACTGGACCGCCTCGGTGGCGGCCTGGACCCGCGCTTCGAGCGATTGCTGAAGCGCCGTCACCTTCTGGCTCAGGGCCTGGGCCGCCTCGGCATTCGCCTTGGTCTTGGCGTCCACGTCGCCCTGGAGGGCGGCGAGCTTCGGCGACAGATCGGGCTGGGCGGCGGGCTTGGGCGTCGCCTCGACCTTGCCCTCGATCGCCTTGAGGCGCTGCTCGAGTTGGGCGAGCTGCGGCGCGGGCGCCTGGCTCACCGCCATGCGGGCGTCGCCGCCCTGGTCGCGCCCGGGCTCCTCCTGCAGCGCCGAGACGCGCTGGTCGAGGGCATCGAGGCGGGCGACGAGATCGGCCGGGATCGCGGCCGGGGCGGCGGCCTGCGCGCCCTCGGCCGGCGCCGGGGCGCCGCCCTGGGCCGCGTTCGCCTTCTCGAGCGCCTGACGGGCGGTGGAGACCGCCTCGGGAACGGACTTCAGCGCGGCCTCGTTCGCCGCGACCCGCTTGTCGAGGGCCGCCAGGGCGTCCTTCGGGGCGAGGGCCGCGATCCGCTGGTCGAGGGCGGTGATGCGCGCATCCTCGCCCGGCGCCATCAGGCCGCTGCGGGCGACTCCGAAGAGCAGGCCCGCACCGACCACGCCGCCGAGGAGACCTGCGGTGACGAGCGAGCCGAATCCAGCGCCCGACGAGGCGGCGGGCGCGGCCGCCGCGGCCGGCGTGATGCGCGGGGTGGTCGGGCCGCCCGCTCTCGGCGCATCGCCGCCGTTCTTCGCATCGGACGACTTAGAATCGGACGGCTTGGTATCGCCGGGCTTGCCGTCCGCGGGCTTGGCCGACACCGCCGCGGCGGCACCGGCGGCGGTCGCAGTCCCGGCGGCGCCTGCGGGCTTCGCAGGCGGCACGGGATCGGGCAGGCGCTTGGCCTTCAGGTCGATGATCGGGCCGTCGGTCACGGATTGACCCGGGCGGGCCCCGGGCGACGTGCCGCCGAATCCGCCGGATCGGGGCGGCTCGGATTTGCCGGCCTCGCCCTTGATGGGCTCGGCCTTCGTGGGCTCGGATTTGGAAGGTTCGGCCTTCGCGGCGTCGGTCTTCGACGGATCGGTCTTGGACGGATCGGTCTTGAGAGCAGCCGGATTCGGCGCGTCGGTCTTGAACGCGTCGGTCTTGGCGGACCCGACGGCCAGCGGATCGGGCCGGGTCAGGTCCGGCTTCGAAGCATCCGGCTTCACGGAATCGGATCGGACGGCATCGGGGGTGAGGATCGCGGCCTTGGCGGCCTCCGTCTTGACGGCGTCCGTCTTCACGCCTTCCTTGACCGGCTCACCCTTGGCCGGGGTGCCGGGCAGGTCGGGCTTGGCCGACGCCTCGACCTTCGGCGGGATCGTGGAGCCCGGTGTCGCGGGCTTGCCGGGCTCGGGCGGCCGGCCACCCGTGGGAGAGCCCGGGCGGTTGGCGTCGCTGTTGGGTGGTTTCACGGTTCAAGGCTCCCTTCCCGTCTCCCGCAGCCCGGCCCGTTCGGCGCATCCGGCGCCCGGTGGGTCGAGGCTGGCGGCGCAGCTTCTTGCGCTCGTCCTAGCACCAGGGCCGCCGCCGGAGCGAGGCCCTTATCGCAATCCTGTCGGCCCGGGGGCCGGCAATCCCGCGAGGAGCGCGTCCTCCCCGGGGCGCTCGGCCACGAAATGGACCGCGACCCCGGCGGCGACCAGGGGCACGGCGACATCGGCCGACAAGCAGTAATGCGTCAGTCCCCCGAAGGCTCCGCCGAGCCCCGCCGCGCTGGCGAGATCGTGTGCCGCCTGCGCGCTGCGCCGGGAATAGTGCAGCACCGCGTCGAGATCCCCGGCGGAGAGGGCCGCGGCCGCGGCGTCCGGCAGCCCTGCCACGACCCGTGCGGCATAGAGCGCGCGCACCGTGAGCCCGAACCCGGCCGCCGCCAGGGAGGCGGCGGGCTCCGCCTTGCGCTCGGCGCCCGCCGCGTGGAGGAGGTGGGCGCCCGCGGCCAGCGAGGCCCGGACGAGGCGCGCGAGGGACGGCGCATCGCCCGCCGCCTCGCGCACATCCGCGAAGCCGGCTTCCCGCGCCAGGGCGGCGGTGCGGGCACCGACCGCGAAGGCGGGCAGGGGGCGCAGGCGCGCGCGATCCCCGGGCCCGAGGGCGGTGACGGCGTTGGCGCTGGTCAGGATCAGCCCGTCGAAGGGGCCCTCCGGCAGGCCCAGTCCGGTCGGCTCGACGGCCATGACCGGAGCGACCAGGGGGCGGTGCCCCAGGGCGGCGAGGCGCGCACCCGTCCGCGTCGCCCCCGGCTCGGGCCGCGCCACCCAGATCCGCATCCCGCCCCACGCCCTCCCGAACCCGCTCCCTGAAC
>NZ_JBYSXL010000063.1:0-27746 GCF_058782155.1 Methylobacterium sp. FW306-05-D | reverse complement strand
CCCGCCGCCGGAGCTGCCGGCCTGGCTGGAGGCCCCCGTTTCGGCCGAGGTCGAGGCCGCTCCGCCGGTGACGCCGTCCGGCGCCCTCGGGGCCGCCGATACCCGCCGCGAGCCTGGGCAGCGGCAGGCCGACAGCGAGGCGCGCCGGCGAGGGACCCTGATCCATTCCCTGGTGGAGCACCTGCCGCGGATCGAGCCGGCCCAGCGGGAGGCCGCCGCGACCGCCTTCGTGCGTGCGCGTGCGCCCGGTTTCGACCGGGCCAGGCAGGACGCGATCGTGGCCGCGACCCTGCACCTGTTCGGGGAACCCGACCTCGCGCCGCTCTTCGCGCCGGAGGCGCGGGCCGAGGTGACGCTTTCGGGGCGGGTCGTGGTCGGCGGCGTCTCGCGCCCGGTCTTCGGCCGCGTCGACCGCCTGGCGATCACCGGGGACACGGTCTGGGTCGCGGATTTCAAGACGGGCCGGCCCCCGCGGGACGGGGCGCCGCTGCCGCGCGCCGAAGCCGGGCAGATCGCCCTCTACGCCGCGCTCCTGGCGGAGATCTACCCGCGCCACCGGGTGGTGCCGCTGCTGGTCTGGACCTCGGGGCCGGTCATCCGCCGGCTCGATGCCGAGGCGGTGGCGGCCGCCCTCGACGCGCTGGCGCAGAGGGCGGCGTGACCGCCAGGGTCTGTGCTCGGCGGTTGTCCCTTCGGGACAACCGGTTGCCGCCGATCCCTGACAGGCGCTAGCGCCGCCCGCCGGCGGCCCGCTTCTGCGGCGCCGGCGTGCCGGAATCCTCCTCGAAGAGCTCGGCGAGCTTCTCGGTCATCGCGCCGCCGAGTTCCTCCGCGTCGATGATCGTCACGGCCCGGCGGTAGTAGCGCGTCACGTCGTGGCCGATGCCGATGGCCAGCAGCTCCACCGGCGAGCGGGTCTCGATGTCCTCGATCATCCAGCGCAGGTGGCGCTCGAGGTAATTGCCGGGATTGACCGACAGCGTCGAATCGTCGACCGGCGCGCCGTCCGAGATCACCATCAGGATCTTGCGCTGCTCGGGCCGGGCCAGCAGGCGCTTGTGCGCCCAGTCCAGCGCCTCGCCGTCGATGTTCTCCTTGAGCAGGCCCTCGCGCATCATCAGCCCGAGGTTCTTGCGGGCCCGGCGCCAGGGCGCGTCGGCGCTCTTGTAGACGATGTGGCGCAGGTCGTTGAGCCGGCCCGGGGTGTTGGGCTTGCCGCCGGCCAGCCACGCCTCGCGCGACTGCCCGCCCTTCCAGGCCCGCGTGGTGAAGCCCAGGATCTCGACCTTGACGCCGCAGCGCTCCAGCGTGCGCGCCAGGATGTCGGCGCAGGTCGCCGCCACGGTGATCGGGCGCCCGCGCATGGAGCCGGAATTGTCCAGCAGCAACGTGACCACCGTGTCGCGAAAATTCGTGTCCTTCTCGCGCTTGAACGAGAGCGGCTGGAATGGGTCGGTGACCACGCGCACGAGGCGGGCGGGGTCGAGCTGGCCCTCCTCGAGGTCGAAGTCCCAGGCGCGGTTCTGCTGGGCCAGCAGCCGGCGCTGGAGCCGGTTGGCGAGGCGCCCGACCACGCCCTGGAGATGGGCGAGTTGCTTGTCGAGATAGGTGCGCAGGCGCGCGAGCTCCTCCACGTCGCAGAGGTCCTCGGCGTGGATGATCTCGTCGAAGCGCGGGTTGAAGACCTTGTATTCCGGGCCCCGCGGCTCGTTGGTCTTCTGCGACGGCGGCCGCCACGCTTCCGAAGCCTCCTCCGAATCGGCGTTCTCGGCCTCGTCCGGCAACTCGCCCGAGGGGGCGTCGGCGGCCTCGGTGGCGCCCTCCTGCAGCTCGTCGGTGGCCTCCTGCGAGGTCTCCATCTCGGAGCGGTCGCCCTGGGACTGCTCCTCGGCCTCGCCCTCGCTCGGGGTCTGCTCGTCGTCCTGGGACTCGTTCTCGTCCTCGTTCTCGTCGTCCTCGGGGTCGAACGGCGTCTCGTCCGCCATGTCGAGGGAGGTGAGGAGATCGCGCACCGAACGGGCGAAGGCGCGCTGGTTCTCGATGGAGCCGATCAGGCCGTCGAGGTTCGTGCCGGCCTTCTCCTCGATGTGGGAGCGCCAGAGGTCGACGATCTTGCGGGCCGCCTCCGGGGGCGCCGCACCGGTCAGGCGCTCGCGCACCATCAGGGCGACGGCATCCTCCATCGGGGCGTCGGCCCGGTCGGTGATGTCCTCGTACTTGCCGCCGCGATGGTAGCGGTCCTCCAGCATGGCCGAGAGGTTCGAGGCGACGCCGGCCATGCGCCGCGAGCCGATGGCCTCGACGCGGGCCTGCTCGACCGCGTCGAAGACCGCCCGGGCGCCGGCATTCTCCGGCGCCAGCCGGCGGTGCACGGCGACGTCGTGGCAGCCGAGCCGCAGGGCCATCGAATCGGCGTTGCCGCGCAGGATCGCCACGTCCTCGGGGGTCAGCTTGCGCGGCGGTTCGGGCAGCCGCGCCTTGTCGCCGGTCAGGGCCGGACGGTCGCTGGCATAGACCACCTCGATCTCGGCGCGCTTGGCGATGGCGCGCAGGCACCCCGCCACCGAGCGCTTGAGCGGTTCGGCGACGGGCTCGCGCCGGTCGCCGGGCTTGCGGTTGGAGATCGACATGCGGGTCGACGGTTTCCTCGAAACGGACGGGAGGGGGTCAGCTCAGGGCGACGTTCGAGGCGCTCTCCGGCAGGTCCTTGCCGAAGGCACGCTGGTAGAACTCCGCCACGAGGGTGCGCTCCAGCTCGTCGCACTTGTTGAGGAAGGTCACCCGGAAGGCGAAGCCGATGTCCTGGAAGATGTCGGCGTTCTCGGCCCAGGTGATCACCGTGCGCGGGCTCATGACGGTGGAGAGGTCGCCGTTCATGAACGCGTTGCGGGTGAGGTCCGCCACGCGCACCATGCGGTTGACGATGTCGCGGCCGCCGTCGCGCTGGTAATGCGCCGCCTTCGACAGCACGATGTCGACCTCGCGGTCATGGGCGAGGTAGTTCAGGGTGGTGACGATCGACCAGCGGTCCATCTGGCCCTGGTTGATCTGCTGGGTGCCGTGATAGAGGCCGGACGTGTCGCCCAGACCCACCGTGTTGGCGGTGGCGAACAGGCGGAAGGCCGGGTGGGGGCGGATCACGCGCTTCTGGTCGAGGAGCGTCAGGCGCCCCGAGAGCTCCAGCACGCGCTGGATCACGAACATCACGTCGGGCCGGCCGGCATCGTACTCGTCGAAGACCAGGGCGACGTTGTTCTGCAGCGCCCAGGGCAGGATGCCGTCCTGGAAGGCGGTGACCTGCTTGCCGTCCTGCAGCACGATCGCGTCCTTGCCGACGAGGTCGATGCGCGAGACGTGGCTGTCGAGGTTGATCCGGATGCAGGGCCAGTTGAGGCGCGCGGCCACCTGCTCGATATGGGTCGACTTGCCGGTGCCGTGGTAGCCGGTGACCATCACGCGGCGGTTGCGGGCGAAGCCCGCCAGGATCGCCAGGGTGGTCTCCCGGTCGAAGATGTAGTCCGGGTCGAGGTCCGGCACGTGCTCCTCGCTCTGCGAGAAGGCCGGGACCCGGAGGTCGAGGTCGATGCCGAAGGCCTCTCGGACGGAGACTTCCCGGTCGGGGAGCGAGGCGGGCGAGACGTCAGAAAGCATAAGGACCTCGTCGGGGCGCGGGTGCCGTGGGGGTGTCACGGAACACGCGGGCTGTGTCGGACTTCGGGGTCTGGCGGTCCGGGGAGGATGAACCGCGCGCGACCGCCATCTAAAGGTCGGCACCGGGCGGCGCCAAGGGGTGTCAGCGCTGCATATAGGGCCTCGCCCGGCAATTGCCGCCCCACCGGGAGCAGGGGAGCCCCGGAAAACGTGCATCGATCGTGCCGGAACCGCGCGGGCGCGGCGGCCGCCGCGTCAGCAGAGCCCGGCGGCGCGCAGGGCATCGTGGGCCCGGATGATGTCGCGCAGGCGCTCCTCGAACGAGCGGTCGCCGCCATTGGCGTCGGGATGGAAGCGCTTCACCAGGGTCTTGTACTGCGCCTTGATGGCGGCCGAATCCGCGTTCTCGTCGAGGCCGAGCACGTCGAGGGCCTTCAGGGTCGCGGCCGAGTGGCGGGGCCGGCGCGGCTCCGGCGCGGCCTTGCGCCGGGCGGTCTCGCCGACGCCCTCGGCGCGCAGGATGTCCAGCGGGTCGACATAGGCCCAGTCGCGCTTGGGCGCCGCCTTGCCGCGCTCGCCGGCGGTGGCCGGGTTCACGCCCATCGCCCAGGTCGGGCGGTGCCCGATGATCGCGTCCTTCTGGAAGGCCTGCACGGCGGCATCGTTCATGCCGTCGAAGTAGTTGTACGTGGCGTTGTAGGCGCGCACGTGGTCCATGCAGAAGCGCCAGTACTGCCCCTCCGCCTTGCGGCCCTTCGGCGCGCGGTAGAGCCCGGGGTTCTTGCACCCGGGGGTCTCGCAGGTCTGGGTCGCAGCCGTCTTCGGCTCGTCGCAGGACGGCTTGATGCGGATGCTGTCGAACAGGGGCGAGTTGAGATCCATGATGGGGCGATTATGAGGGGGCGGGTCGGAGACACAAGGGCGGCGGGCCTGATGCCGCATGCGGTGTTCGGGGGTTGACGCGCGAGGCCGGGCGCCGGAGCCCGGGGACGAAGAAAACGAGGAGACGCCCGCGATGACCGAGACCGTGACCCTGAAGGACTGGATCACCGACACGCTGCGGACGCAACTGGCGCCGCAGGACCTGGCGGTGGTCGACGAATCGCACCTCCATGCGGGCCATGCGGGGGCGCGGCCCGAGGGCGAGACGCATTTCCGCCTGGACGTGGTCGCGGCCGCCTTCGAGGGCAAGAGCCGGGTCGAGCGCCATCGCCTCGTCAATGCCGCCCTCGCGCCGGCCTTCGCGCGCGGGCTCCACGCCCTGGCGGTGCGCGCCCGCACGCCGGCCGAAGCGTCCTGAGGCCGAGACCGCGAGAGACGCCGCCGTGGCCCTGCAGTGCACGCCCCACATCGCCATCGACGAGGCGGAGCTGGAAGAGACCTTCGTGCGCGCCTCGGGCCCCGGCGGACAGAACGTCAACAAGCTCTCGACGGCGGTGCAGCTGCGCTTCGATGCCCGGCGCTCGGCCTCCCTGCCGGACGCGGTGGCGGTGCGCCTGATGCGGCTGGCGGGGCGGCGCCTCACCGTCGACGGGGTGATCGTGATCAGCGCCCAGCGCTTCCGGACCCAGGACCGCAACCGGGCCGATGCCCGCGAGCGCCTGGCCGCGCTCGTGGCCGAGGCGGCGGTGCCGCCGACGCCCCGGCGCGCCACGCGCCCGACCCTCGCCTCGAAGAAGCGCCGCCTCGACGAGAAGTCGAAGCGGAGCGCCACCAAGCGGCTGCGCGGCAGCAGCGCGGACTAGATCGGCCGGCCCTAGATCCTGGCCGCCGCCGTGCCGTCCGGCGGATGGGTCTCGACCTCGCCGCTGACGTAGCGGCTGCCCGGCTTCAGGATGGTCAGCACCAGGGCGATGACGGCCAGGAGCGCCGAGACCGCGGCGGGGAACAGGAAGGCATCCTCGCCGTAGCGCATCTGCAGGAAGCCGCCGATCACCGCGCCGGTGCTCAGGGCCGCCCAGAGCGGCGCCTGGATCCAGAACGAGGGCGCCACCGTGCCGAGCATCAGGTTGGCGAGCCCGGTGCCGAACCGCACCACCGCGCCGGTGACGTAGGTGAGCGCGAGGCTGCGTCCGCCCTCGTCCTGCAGCGTCGCGTTCTGCAGGCCGAGCGCGATGACGATCGGATAGGCGTGGAGCGGGAACGCGAAGGTGCCGTGGGGCACGATGAGCCCGATGGTGAGGAGCACCGATTGCAGCAGGAGCAGCACCGAGAGTCGCCAGCGCCCGACCCAGGCCGCGATGAGCGTGCCGGCGAAGGCGCCGAAGCAGAACAGCACGATGACCGAGGCGACGCGCGACGTGCTCTCCCAGTCGAACCGGCTGACCGAGACGCCGAAGCGCGTCGTGTTGCCGCTCATGAACGACATGAAGAGCTGCGAGAATTCGAGGAAGCCGATGGAATCGGCGCAACCCGCCACGGCCGAGAGTGCCAGCGCGAAGGGGATGCGCGTCGCGGCACTCGCCGGAAACGACTTGTTCTGCGTCTCTGCCATAGGTCTGCTGTCCTCCGTCCCGTGCGGCGGCTGAATTACGGTGGCGTAAGGCCGGTGCGCCCGGTGCGGAGCCGGGCCTCCCGCGAGAGGCCGCAGGCGGGGTGCACCGATGCGTCCGGGGCAACAGTCACGCTCCCGTTTGGTTCAACCGCGTCGGGCGCCGGCGCTCAAGGGCCGCAACGGAAACGTGAACGTCACGGCCGCCGGGCCACGATCACCCGGCCGGGGACCTCGGCACCGTTTTCCCGGCGCGCGGCGGCCGGTTCGGAGCGTTCGAGGGCGAGGCCCGCCGCCGCCAGGGTGTCCCGCACCAGCGCGTCGCCGTGGGCGTAGCGCGCATCCGCACCCAGGATGAGCCCGTCGCCGGGATGCGACTGCACCGTGAAGGCGAAGCGCCCGCCCGGACGCAGGACGCGGGCGCCGCCCGCGACCATGCCGGAAAAGTCGCCCACGTAGATCATGACGTCGGCGGCGGTGACGCAATCGGCCGAACCGGCCTCCTCGGCGCCGAGCGCGGCGACGAGTTCGCCCTCCACGAGCCGGTGATAGAGGCCGCGCCGGCCGGCCTCGGCCAGCATGCCGGGCGAGAGGTCGATCCCGGTCAGGTGTTCCGGCCGGCCCGCGAGGGCGGCCCCGACGAGCCCCGTGCCGCAGCCCAGATCGATCACCCGCCCGAGGGCCGCCCCCGGGCCCGCCACGGCATCAACGGCATCGACCACGAGGGCGTGCCCGCGATAGGACAGCCCCTCCACGAGGTGGCGGTCGAAGCGCGGCGCGTAGGCGTCGAACAGCGCCCGGACATAGCCCGGCGAGATCGCGGTGGCGGCCTCGCCGGCGCCGATCCGCACCAGGGCGAGGCGGGCGCCCTGCGCGTCCTCGGGGTCGATGTCGAGGGCGGCGGCGTAGGCGCGCAGGGCCGCGTGGTGGTCGCCCGCCCGTCCGCTGCGCCGGTAGCGGGCCTCGCGGGCCCGGCCGAGGAGGAACCAGGCCGGGGCGAAACGGGGGGCGATCTCCAGGGTCTGCTCCGCCATCTCGGCGGCGCCGTCCGGGTCGCCGTCGTCGAGGCAGCCCTGGGCGTAGGCGTAGCGCCGGTCGGCGCGGAGGTCGCCGGAGGTGATCGTGCGGGACATGAGGCTGCGCGGGTGCGTCGGGCGCCCTATATGCCGCGCCGATGAGTTTCAGCGCCAGCGATCTTCTCACCCTGACCCGCGAGGGCCTGTACTGCCCGCTGGGCGGCTTCCATGTCGATCCGACCTGGCCGGTGCCGCGCGCCCTGATCACCCACGGGCATGCCGACCACGCCCGGGCCGGCCACGGTCGGGTGCTGGCCACGGGCGAGACCCTGCGGATCATGGCGGTGCGGTACGGGGCGGATTTCTGTCAGAGCCGACAGGAGGCGCCGCTGGGCCGGGAGATCCGCATCGGCGACGTCACCGTGCGCTTCGCGCCCGCCGGGCACGTGCTCGGCTCGGCCCAGATCGCGATCGAAGCCCGGGGCGTCCGGGTCGTCGTCTCGGGCGACTACAAGCGGGCCTACGATCCGACCTGCCTGCCCTTCGAGGTGGTGCCCTGCGACGTCTTCATCACCGAGGCGACCTTCGGCCTGCCGGTGTTCCGGATGCCGGACACCCGCGACGAGGTGCGAAAGCTTCTCGATTCCGTGGCCCTGTTCCCCGAGCGCGCCCATATCGTCGGCGCCTACGCGCTGGGCAAGGCGCAGCGCGTGATGGCGCTCCTGCGGGAGGCCGGCTACGACCGGCCGATCTACCTGCACGGCGCGATGGAGAAGCTGACCGAACTCTACAAGCAGGAGGGTATTCCGCTCGGCGAGACGCCGAAGGTGGTGGCGGCCGAGCGGGCCAAGCTGCACGGCGCCATCGTGCTCTGCCCGCCCTCGTCGATCCAGGACGTCTGGTCGCGCAAGTTCCCCGATCCCGTCACCTCCTTCGCCTCGGGCTGGATGCGGGTGCGCGCCCGGGCCCGCCAGAAGGGCGTCGAGCTGCCGCTCTGCATCTCCGACCATTCCGACTGGCCGGACCTCTGCCGCACCATCCTGGAGACCGGGGCCGGCGAGGTCTGGGTCACCCACGGGCAGGAGGATGCCCTGGTGCACTGGTGCGGGACGAAGGGCATCAAGGCCAAGCCCCTGCACCTGCTGGGCTACGGCGACGACGGGGAGGCCGAGCCGGCCGCCGCACCGGAGGAGGCCGCGTGAACGACTTCGCCCACCTCCTCGACCGCCTCGCCTACGAGCCGCGCCGCAACGCCAAGCTGCGCCTGCTGCAGGACTACTTCGCCCACGCCCCCGACCCGGAGCGCGGCTATGCGCTCGCCGCGATGACGGGCGGCCTGACCTTCCGCGAGGCCAAGGCCGCGATGATCCGGGGCTTGGTCGAGGCGCGCGTCGACCCGGTGCTGTTCGGGCTCTCGCACAACTACGTGGGCGATCTTGCCGAGACCACGGCCCTGATCTGGCCGGCGCCCGCGGCCTCGGCCGGTGAACCGGTGGTCGGCCCCGGCCACAACTACCCGCCGCCGCACGTGCCGACGCTGGCCGAGGTGGTCGAGACGCTGGGCACCGTGAGGAAGGCCGACCTGCCCGCCCGCATCGCTGAGTGGCTCGACGCGCTCGACGAGACCGGGCGCTGGGCGCTCCTCAAGCTCATCACCGGGGCGCTGCGCGTCGGCGTCTCGGCGCGGCTCGCCAAGACCGCCATCGGGGCCCTCGGCGGCCACGAGGCCGACGCCGTCGAGGAGGTCTGGCACGGGCTGGAGCCGCCCTACGCCACCCTGTTCGCCTGGGTCGAGGGCCGGGCGACGCGCCCCACCACCCTGAACCCGGCGCCGTTCCGGCCGCCGATGCTCTCCCACCCGATCGACGAGGCGGGCGATTTCGAGAAGCTCGACCCGGCGGCGTTCTCGGGTGAATGGAAGTGGGACGGCATCCGCGTCCAGCTCGTCGGGGGCCGCGACGCGGCCGGCGCACAGGTCGCCCGGATCTACTCGCGCACCGGCGAGGACATCTCCGGCGCCTTCCCGGATCTGGCCGAGGCCATCACCTTCTCGGGCGCCATCGACGGCGAATTGCTGATCCTGCGCGAGGGCCGCGTGCAGAGCTTCAACGTGCTCCAGCAGCGCCTCAACCGGAAGGTCGTGACCCCGAAGCTGCTCGAAGAGTTCCCCGCCCATGTCCGCGCCTACGACCTGATGCAGGCCGAGGGCGAGGACCTGCGCCCGCGGCCCTTCACCGAGCGCCGGGCGCGCCTCGAAGCCTTCGTGGCGGCCCTCGACCATGCCCGGATCGACCTCTCGCCCCTGGTGCCCTTCGCGACCTGGGAGGATCTGGCCGCGGCCCGCGCCGACCCTGCCGCTGTAGGGGCGGGCGCGGATGCCGACGCCATCGAGGGCATCATGCTGAAAGCCCGCGACAGCGCCTACCTGCCCGGCCGCCCCAAGGGGCCGTGGTGGAAGTGGAAGCGCGAGCCGTTCCGGGTCGACACCGTAATGATGTACGCCCAGCGGGGCCACGGGAAGCGCTCGTCGTTCTATTCCGACTACACCTTCGGGGTCTGGCGGGCGCGCGAGGACGGCGCGCCCGAGCTGGTGCCCGTCGGCAAGGCCTATCACGGCTTCACCGATGCCGAACTCCAGAAGCTCGACCGCTACGTCCGCAACAACACCACCAAGCGCTTCGGCCCGGTGCGCGAGGTCGCCTACGGGCTCGACCACGGCCTCGTGCTGGAGATCGCCTTCGAGGGCGTGCAGCGCTCGACCCGGCACAAGTCCGGGGTCGCCATGCGCTTCCCCCGGGTCGCCCGCATCCGCTGGGACAAGCCGGCGGCCGAGGCCGACCGGATCGACGCCCTGGAGACCATCCTGGCCCGGGGCGAGCGCGAGATCGCGCCGGGCGAGACCCTGAAGGAGGCGGAGGCATGAGGACGGCAGCCAGGATCGGCGCGCTGGAGGGGTTCTCCGCCGGGCCCGTGGAGCGGCAGGCCGGCGCGACCCTCACGGTCTCGACGCCCGGCCAGGGCTTCACCGACATCACCCGCGCGGTCGCGGAGTTCCTGGCCCGCAGCGGCATCGCGACGGGGCTCGTCACCGTGTTCTGCCGGCACACCTCGGCCTCCCTGACCATCCAGGAGAATGCCGACCCCGACGTGCAGACCGACCTCCTCACCGCCCTCGACGGGCTGGCGCCGCGCCACGCCGGCTACGTCCACGGCGCCGAGGGGCCGGACGACATGCCGGCCCATATCCGCACGATGATCACCGATTCCGCCCTCGTCGTGCCGGTGCGGGCGGGGCGCCTCGCGCTGGGCACCTGGCAGGGGATCTACCTCGTCGAGCACCGCGACCGGCCCCATGCGCGCACGATCGTGCTCCAGGCCGCCGGGGCCTGACAGCCTCAGCGCCGGATCAGGATCACCCCGCCGATCAGGAGCCCGACGCCGAGGAGCCGCGGCCCGTCCAGGGCGCGCTGGGCGAGGCCGAGCCAGCCGAAATGATCGAAGGCCACCGCGGCGAGCATCTGGCCGGTGACGAGGAGCGCCAGGAAGGTCGCCGCCCCCAGTTCGGGCACCAGGACGGTGGCGAGCGCGATGAAGACGGCGCCGAAGAATCCGCCGCTCCAGGCCCACCACGGGATCCGTGCGGCGAGACCCGCTGACGGCAGCGGATCGCGCAGGGCCAGCGCCAGCACCACCATGGACAGGAGGCCGACGAAGTAGCTCGCGAAGCCGGCCCAGGCGGAGGAACTCAGGGCGATCCGGAGATTCGCGATCAGGGCCTGCTGCACCACGATGCTGGCGCCCGCCATCACGGAGAGAGCCAGGGGAAGCAGGAGGTTGAGCATGGGCCTCGGGACCTGTTCGCGGGACGGGCGCCTTGACAACCATCCCGACGCCATGCCGTCAAATGACGGATCGGCGCGTATCCATGCAGGCGAGGCATGATCAACCCGGCGCATCTCGACCTTTTCCGCGCCGTGATGCGCCATGGCGGCATGACCCGGGCCGCCGCGGCCTTAGGGATCGGCCAGCCGCATGTGAGCCGGGCGATGGCCCAGCTCGAGGCCGAGACCGGCCTGACCCTGTTCGTGCGGGGGCACGGCATCGCCCGGCCGACTCCGGAGGGGGAGGCCTTCGCCCGCGAGGTCGAGCGCAGCTATGCCGGCCTCGAACAACTGACCCACGCCGCCCGGCAGATCCGCGAACTCGGCACCGGCCCCCTGCGCGTCGCCTGCCAGCCGTCCCTGGCCTCGCGCCTGCTGCCGCGGGCGATCCGGCGCCTCGTGGCCGAGCATCCGGGCGCCCGCGTCGCCGTCCACGTGCCGAGCCCCGACACGATCTGGGCCTGGGCCGCCTCGGGCCAGTGCGACCTCGGCCTCGCCCGCCCGCGCTCCGGCCATGCGGGGGTGACGGCGGAGCGCTTCCTGAACGTCGATGCGGTCTGCGCCGTGCCGCGCCGGCACCGGCTGGCCCGCCGCCGCGCCATCGGGGTGGACGACCTCGTCGGCGAGACCCTGATCGCCGGCGGGCCGGGCCTGTTCCAGGAGGCCGTCGAGGCGCGCTTCGCGGCGGCCGGCCACGTGCCGCGCTTCCCCCTGATGGCCCAGTACACGGCGGCGCGCTGCGGCCTCGTCGCCGAGGGGCTGGGCCTCGCGATCGTCGATCCGGTCCCGGCCGGCGAACTCACCGGCCTGCCGATCGTGCTGCGCCCGTTCCGGCCGGCCCTGCCCATCGAGACGACGCTGGTCCGCCCGGCGGGGCGGCCGCCGGGGCGCCTCGCGGAGCGCCTGGTCGACCTCCTCCGCCTGGAGCGCGACGCGCTGGTCTCGGAGCCGACCCTCGCCGGCGATTGAGACCTGCGACCCGGACCGAACTCACGTCCGATCGCCCGGTTCTCAGAAGATCGGCAATCCCCAACCGTACGTGGGAGAGATGCGATGAAAGCCCTCGTCTGGCACGGCACTCAGGACATCCGCTGCGACTCCGTCCCCGATCCGCGGATCGAGGACGACCGGGACGCGATCATCAAGGTCACGGCCTGCGCGATCTGCGGCTCGGACCTGCACCTCTACGACCACGTCATGCCCGGCATGGAGAAGGGCGACGTCATGGGCCACGAGTTCATGGGCGAGGTGGTGGAGACGGGGAAGGGCGTGAACGGCGCTCTGCGCAAGGGCGAGCGGGTGGTGATCCCGTTCACGATCATCTGCGGCCAGTGTGACCAGTGCCGTCGCGGCTTCTTCTCGGTCTGCGAGCGCTCGAACCGCAACAAGCATCTGGCCGACAAGGCCTTCGGGCACACCACGGCGGGCCTGTTCGGCTACACCCAC
Source organism: Methylobacterium sp. FW306-05-D (assembly GCF_058782155.1). Classification (NCBI taxonomy): domain Bacteria; kingdom Pseudomonadati; phylum Pseudomonadota; class Alphaproteobacteria; order Hyphomicrobiales; family Methylobacteriaceae; genus Methylobacterium; species Methylobacterium sp. FW306-05-D. Next base: position 15,261 of record NZ_JBYSXL010000063.1, on the reverse strand, counting down.
CTCACCGGCGGCTACCAGGGCGGACAGGCCGAGTACGTCCGCGTGCCCTTCGCCGACAAGACCCACATCAAGGTGCCGGACGGGCTCACCGACGAGCAGGTGCTGTTCCTCGGCGACATCTTCCCCACCGGCTGGCAGGCGGCGGTGCAGGCCGACATCCAGCCCACCGACACGGTGGCGATCTGGGGCGCGGGCCCCGTCGGCCAGATGACGATCCGCTCGGCGCTCCTCCTCGGCGCCCGGCAGGTGGTGTGCATCGACAGCGTGCCCGAGCGCCTGGAGATGGCCCGGGCGGGCGGCGCCATCACCATCGACAATACCCAGGAGAGCGTGGTCGAGCGCCTCAACGAACTGACCGGCGGCAAGGGGCCGGAGAAGTGCATCGACGCCGTCGGCATGGAGGCCCATTCACCGCGCGCGCTCGAACAGGCCTACGACCGCGTCAAGCAGGCGGTGATGCTGGAGAGCGACCGTCCCAGCGTTCTGCGCGAGATGATCTATGTCTGCCGTCCCGCCGGCATCCTGTCGATCCCCGGCGTCTATGGCGGCCTCGTCGACAAGATCCCGATGGGGGCCCTGATGAACAAGGGGCTGACGGTCCGCACCGGGCAGACCCACGTCAACCGCTGGACCGACGACCTCGTGAAGCGGATCGCCGACGGACAGATCGACCCCTCCTTCGTCATCACCCACCGGGCGGGGCTCGAACGAGGGCCGGAGATGTACAAGACCTTCCGCGACAAGAAGGACAACTGCATCAAGGTCGTGCTCCGGCCCTGAGCGCGTCCGTCCGCCCCGATCGAGGAGGTCCGCATGACCACATCCGCGTCCCGACCGAATCCGCCCGCCCGGCTGTCCTCGGACCGGCGCCGCCGGCCCGACCCGGCCACGCGCCAGGTGGCGCAGGGCCTCGGCTGGTTCTCCCTCGCCCTCGGCGTCACCGAGCTGACCTGCGGCGACGCCATCGCGCGCTGGCTCGGCATGCCCCGCGCCGGGGCGCTGGTGCGCGCCTACGGCTTACGCGAGATCGTCCAGGGGGCCGGCATCCTCGGCTCGCACGATCCGACGCCCTGGATCTGGGCCCGGGTGGCCGGCGACGTCCTCGACGTCGCCACCGTCCTGCCCGGCCTCACGGGCGATCCGCGCCACCGCGCCAACACCGCCATCGCCCTCGGCGCCCTGGCGGGCGTCGGCGTGATCGACGTGCTCTGCGCCCAGGCCCTGTCCGACGCCCCCCTGGCGCCCTCCGAGCGCGTCCGGGCCGATTACCGAAGCCGGAGCGGCTATCCGAAGAGCATCGCCGCGGCCCGCGGTGCCGCGCGCGGCGTCCGGCCCCCGGACTTCACGACGCCGGAGGCGCTGAGGGCCTGGACTTAGCCGTCGGCGCCGGCGCCGACGGCTAAGTCCAGGCCCTCAGCGCCTCCGGCGTCGTGAAGTCCGGGGGCCGGACGCCGCGCGCGGCACCGCGGGCCGCGGCGATGCTCTTCGGATAGCCGCTCCGGCTTCGGTAATCGGCCCGGACGCGCTCGGAGGGCGCCAGGGGGGCGTCGGACAGGGCCTGGGCGCAGAGCACGTCGATCACGCCGACGCCCGCCAGGGCGCCGAGGGCGATGGCGGTGTTGGCGCGGTGGCGCGGATCGCCCGTGAGGCCGGGCAGGACGGTGGCGACGTCGAGGACGTCGCCGGCCACCCGGGCCCAGATCCAGGGCGTCGGATCGTGCGAGCCGAGGATGCCGGCCCCCTGGACGATCTCGCGTAAGCCGTAGGCGCGCACCAGCGCCCCGGCGCGGGGCATGCCGAGCCAGCGCGCGATGGCGTCGCCGCAGGTCAGCTCGGTGACGCCGAGGGCGAGGGAGAACCAGCCGAGGCCCTGCGCCACCTGGCGCGTGGCCGGGTCGGGCCGGCGGCGCCGGTCCGAGGACAGCCGGGCGGGCGGATTCGGTCGGGACGCGGATGTGGTCATGCGGACCTCCTCGATCGGGGCGGACGGACGCGCTCAGGGCCGGAGCACGACCTTGATGCAGTTGTCCTTCTTGTCGCGGAAGGTCTTGTACATCTCCGGCCCTCGTTCGAGCCCCGCCCGGTGGGTGATGACGAAGGAGGGGTCGATCTGTCCGTCGGCGATCCGCTTCACGAGGTCGTCGGTCCAGCGGTTGACGTGGGTCTGCCCGGTGCGGACCGTCAGCCCCTTGTTCATCAGGGCCCCCATCGGGATCTTGTCGACGAGGCCGCCATAGACGCCGGGGATCGACAGGATGCCGGCGGGACGGCAGACATAGATCATCTCGCGCAGAACGCTGGGACGGTCGCTCTCCAGCATCACCGCCTGCTTGACGCGGTCGTAGGCCTGTTCGAGCGCGCGCGGTGAATGGGCCTCCATGCCGACGGCGTCGATGCACTTCTCCGGCCCCTTGCCGCCGGTCAGTTCGTTGAGGCGCTCGACCACGCTCTCCTGGGTATTGTCGATGGTGATGGCGCCGCCCGCCCGGGCCATCTCCAGGCGCTCGGGCACGCTGTCGATGCACACCACCTGCCGGGCGCCGAGGAGGAGCGCCGAGCGGATCGTCATCTGGCCGACGGGGCCCGCGCCCCAGATCGCCACCGTGTCGGTGGGCTGGATGTCGGCCTGCACCGCCGCCTGCCAGCCGGTGGGGAAGATGTCGCCGAGGAACAGCACCTGCTCGTCGGTGAGCCCGTCCGGCACCTTGATGTGGGTCTTGTCGGCGAAGGGCACGCGGACGTACTCGGCCTGTCCGCCCTGGTAGCCGCCGGTGAGGTGGGTGTAGCCGAACAGGCCCGCCGTGGTGTGCCCGAAGGCCTTGTCGGCCAGATGCTTGTTGCGGTTCGAGCGCTCGCAGACCGAGAAGAAGCCGCGACGGCACTGGTCACACTGGCCGCAGATGATCGTGAACGGGATCACCACCCGCTCGCCCTTGCGCAGAGCGCCGTTCACGCCCTTCCCCGTCTCCACCACCTCGCCCATGAACTCGTGGCCCATGACGTCGCCCTTCTCCATGCCGGGCATGACGTGGTCGTAGAGGTGCAGGTCCGAGCCGCAGATCGCGCAGGCCGTGACCTTGATGATCGCGTCCCGGTCGTCCTCGATCCGCGGATCGGGGACGGAGTCGCAGCGGATGTCCTGAGTGCCGTGCCAGACGAGGGCTTTCATCGCATCTCTCCCACGTACGGTTGGGGATTGCCGATCTTCTGAGAACCGGGCGATCGGACGTGAGTTCGGTCCGGGTCGCAGGTCTCAATCGCCGGCGAGGGTCGGCTCCGAGACCAGCGCGTCGCGCTCCAGGCGGAGGAGGTCGACCAGGCGCTCCGCGAGGCGCCCCGGCGGCCGCCCCGCCGGGCGGACCAGCGTCGTCTCGATGGGCAGGGCCGGCCGGAACGGGCGCAGCACGATCGGCAGGCCGGTGAGTTCGCCGGCCGGGACCGGATCGACGATCGCGAGGCCCAGCCCCTCGGCGACGAGGCCGCAGCGCGCCGCCGTGTACTGGGCCATCAGGGGGAAGCGCGGCACGTGGCCGGCCGCCGCGAAGCGCGCCTCGACGGCCTCCTGGAACAGGCCCGGCCCGCCGGCGATCAGGGTCTCGCCGACGAGGTCGTCCACCCCGATGGCGCGGCGGCGGGCCAGCCGGTGCCGGCGCGGCACGGCGCAGACCGCATCGACGTTCAGGAAGCGCTCCGCCGTCACCCCCGCATGGCCGGAGCGCGGGCGGGCGAGGCCGAGGTCGCACTGGCCCGAGGCGGCCCAGGCCCAGATCGTGTCGGGGCTCGGCACGTGGACGGCGACGCGGGCGCCCGGATGCTCGGCCACGAGGCGCCGGATCGCCCGCGGCAGCAGGCGCGAGGCCAGGGACGGCTGGCAGGCGACGCGCAGGGGGCCGGTGCCGAGTTCGCGGATCTGCCGGGCGGCGTGGGTCAGTTGTTCGAGGCCGGCATAGCTGCGCTCGACCTCGCGGGCGAAGGCCTCCCCCTCCGGAGTCGGCCGGGCGATGCCGTGCCCCCGCACGAACAGGGTCAGGCCGGTCTCGGCCTCGAGCTGGGCCATCGCCCGGCTCACATGCGGCTGGCCGATCCCTAAGGCCGCGGCGGCCCGGGTCATGCCGCCATGGCGCATCACGGCGCGGAAAAGGTCGAGATGCGCCGGGTTGATCATGCCTCGCCTGCATGGATACGCGCCGATCCGTCATTTGACGGCATGGCGTCGGGATGGTTGTCAAGGCGCCCGTCCCGCGAACAGGTCCCGAGGCCCATGCTCAACCTCCTGCTTCCCCTGGCTCTCTCCGTGATGGCGGGCGCCAGCATCGTGGTGCAGCAGGCCCTGATCGCGAATCTCCGGATCGCCCTGAGTTCCTCCGCCTGGGCCGGCTTCGCGAGCTACTTCGTCGGCCTCCTGTCCATGGTGGTGCTGGCGCTGGCCCTGCGCGATCCGCTGCCGTCAGCGGGTCTCGCCGCACGGATCCCGTGGTGGGCCTGGAGCGGCGGATTCTTCGGCGCCGTCTTCATCGCGCTCGCCACCGTCCTGGTGCCCGAACTGGGGGCGGCGACCTTCCTGGCGCTCCTCGTCACCGGCCAGATGCTCGCCGCGGTGGCCTTCGATCATTTCGGCTGGCTCGGCCTCGCCCAGCGCGCCCTGGACGGGCCGCGGCTCCTCGGCGTCGGGCTCCTGATCGGCGGGGTGATCCTGATCCGGCGCTGAGGCTGTCAGGCCCCGGCGGCCTGGAGCACGATCGTGCGCGCATGGGGCCGGTCGCGGTGCTCGACGAGGTAGATCCCCTGCCAGGTGCCCAGCGCGAGGCGCCCCGCCCGCACCGGCACGACGAGGGCGGAATCGGTGATCATCGTGCGGATATGGGCCGGCATGTCGTCCGGCCCCTCGGCGCCGTGGACGTAGCCGGCGTGGCGCGGCGCCAGCCCGTCGAGGGCGGTGAGGAGGTCGGTCTGCACGTCGGGGTCGGCATTCTCCTGGATGGTCAGGGAGGCCGAGGTGTGCCGGCAGAACACGGTGACGAGCCCCGTCGCGATGCCGCTGCGGGCCAGGAACTCCGCGACCGCGCGGGTGATGTCGGTGAAGCCCTGGCCGGGCGTCGAGACCGTGAGGGTCGCGCCGGCCTGCCGCTCCACGGGCCCGGCGGAGAACCCCTCCAGCGCGCCGATCCTGGCTGCCGTCCTCATGCCTCCGCCTCCTTCAGGGTCTCGCCCGGCGCGATCTCGCGCTCGCCCCGGGCCAGGATGGTCTCCAGGGCGTCGATCCGGTCGGCCTCGGCCGCCGGCTTGTCCCAGCGGATGCGGGCGACCCGGGGGAAGCGCATGGCGACCCCGGACTTGTGCCGGGTCGAGCGCTGCACGCCCTCGAAGGCGATCTCCAGCACGAGGCCGTGGTCGAGCCCGTAGGCGACCTCGCGCACCGGGCCGAAGCGCTTGGTGGTGTTGTTGCGGACGTAGCGGTCGAGCTTCTGGAGTTCGGCATCGGTGAAGCCGTGATAGGCCTTGCCGACGGGCACCAGCTCGGGCGCGCCGTCCTCGCGCGCCCGCCAGACCCCGAAGGTGTAGTCGGAATAGAACGACGAGCGCTTCCCGTGGCCCCGCTGGGCGTACATCATTACGGTGTCGACCCGGAACGGCTCGCGCTTCCACTTCCACCACGGCCCCTTGGGGCGGCCGGGCAGGTAGGCGCTGTCGCGGGCTTTCAGCATGATGCCCTCGATGGCGTCGGCATCCGCGCCCGCCCCTACAGCGGCAGGGTCGGCGCGGGCCGCGGCCAGATCCTCCCAGGTCGCGAAGGGCACCAGGGGCGAGAGGTCGATCCGGGCATGGTCGAGGGCCGCCACGAAGGCTTCGAGGCGCGCCCGGCGCTCGGTGAAGGGCCGCGGGCGCAGGTCCTCGCCCTCGGCCTGCATCAGGTCGTAGGCGCGGACATGGGCGGGGAACTCTTCGAGCAGCTTCGGGGTCACGACCTTCCGGTTGAGGCGCTGCTGGAGCACGTTGAAGCTCTGCACGCGGCCCTCGCGCAGGATCAGCAATTCGCCGTCGATGGCGCCCGAGAAGGTGATGGCCTCGGCCAGATCCGGGAAGGCGCCGGAGATGTCCTCGCCGGTGCGCGAGTAGATCCGGGCGACCTGTGCGCCGGCCGCGTCGCGGCCCCCGACGAGCTGGACGCGGATGCCGTCCCACTTCCATTCACCCGAGAACGCCGCCGGGTCGAGCTTCTCGAAATCGCCCGCCTCGTCGATCGGGTGGGAGAGCATCGGCGGCCGGAACGGCGCCGGGTTCAGGGTGGTGGGGCGCGTCGCCCGGCCCTCGACCCAGGCGAACAGGGTGGCGTAGGGCGGCTCCAGCCCGTGCCAGACCTCCTCGACGGCGTCGGCCTCGTGGCCGCCGAGGGCCCCGATGGCGGTCTTGGCGAGCCGCGCCGAGACGCCGACGCGCAGCGCCCCGGTGATGAGCTTGAGGAGCGCCCAGCGCCCGGTCTCGTCGAGCGCGTCGAGCCACTCAGCGATGCGGGCGGGCAGGTCGGCCTTCCTCACGGTGCCCAGCGTCTCGACCACCTCGGCCAGCGTCGGCACGTGCGGCGGCGGGTAGTTGTGGCCGGGGCCGACCACCGGTTCACCGGCCGAGGCCGCGGGCGCCGGCCAGATCAGGGCCGTGGTCTCGGCAAGATCGCCCACGTAGTTGTGCGAGAGCCCGAACAGCACCGGGTCGACGCGCGCCTCGACCAAGCCCCGGATCATCGCGGCCTTGGCCTCGCGGAAGGTCAGGCCGCCCGTCATCGCGGCGAGCGCATAGCCGCGCTCCGGGTCGGGGGCGTGGGCGAAGTAGTCCTGCAGCAGGCGCAGCTTGGCGTTGCGGCGCGGCTCGTAGGCGAGGCGGTCGAGGAGGTGGGCGAAGTCGTTCACGCGGCCTCCTCCGGTGCGGCGGCCGGCTCGGCCTCCCCGTCGTCGCCGTAGCCCAGCAGGTGCAGGGGCTTGGCCTTGATGCCCTTCGTCCCGCACCAGTGCACCAGGGCATCCTCCTGCCCGTGGGTGACCCAGACCTCGCCGGCCCCGGTCTCCAGGATGGTGCGGCAGAGGTCCGGCCAGTCGGAATGGTCGGAGATGCAGAGCGGCAGCTCGACGCCCTTCTGGCGGGCCCGGGCGCGCACCCGCATCCAGCCCGAGGCGAAGGAGGTGACGGGATCGGGGAACTTGCGCGACCAGACGTCCTGGATCGACGAGGGCGGGCAGAGCACGATGGCGCCGTGCAGCTTGGCCCGCTCGGCCGCCACCACCTTCGGCGTCTCGCCGAGCGGAATACCCTCCTGCTTGTAGAGTTCGGTCAGCTTCTCCATCGCGCCGTGCAGGTAGATCGGCCGGTCGTAGCCGGCCTCCCGCAGGAGCGCCATCACGCGCTGCGCCTTGCCCAGCGCGTAGGCGCCGACGATATGGGCGCGCTCGGGGAACAGGGCCACGGAATCGAGAAGCTTTCGCACCTCGTCGCGGGTGTCCGGCATCCGGAACACCGGCAGGCCGAAGGTCGCCTCGGTGATGAAGACGTCGCAGGGCACCACCTCGAAGGGCAGGCAGGTCGGATCGTAGGCCCGCTTGTAGTCGCCCGAGACGACGACCCGGACGCCCCGGGCTTCGATCGCGATCTGGGCCGAGCCGAGCACGTGCCCGGCGGGCGCGAAGCGCACGGTGACGTCGCCGATGCGGATCTCCCGGCCCAGCGGCGCCTCCTGTCGGCTCTGACAGAAATCCGCCCCGTACCGCACCGCCATGATCCGCAGGGTCTCGCCCGTGGCCAGCACCCGACCGTGGCCGGCCCGGGCGTGGTCGGCATGCCCGTGGGTGATCAGGGCGCGCGGCACCGGCCAGGTCGGATCGACATGGAAGCCGCCCAGCGGGCAGTACAGGCCCTCGCGGGTCAGGGTGAGAAGATCGCTGGCGCTGAAACTCATCGGCGCGGCATATAGGGCGCCCGACGCACCCGCGCAGCCTCATGTCCCGCACGATCACCTCCGGCGACCTCCGCGCCGACCGGCGCTACGCCTACGCCCAGGGCTGCCTCGACGACGGCGACCCGGACGGCGCCGCCGAGATGGCGGAGCAGACCCTGGAGATCGCCCCCCGTTTCGCCCCGGCCTGGTTCCTCCTCGGCCGGGCCCGCGAGGCCCGCTACCGGCGCAGCGGACGGGCGGGCGACCACCACGCGGCCCTGCGCGCCTACGCCGCCGCCCTCGACATCGACCCCGAGGACGCGCAGGGCGCCCGCCTCGCCCTGGTGCGGATCGGCGCCGGCGAGGCCGCCACCGCGATCTCGCCGGGCTATGTCCGGGCGCTGTTCGACGCCTACGCGCCGCGCTTCGACCGCCACCTCGTGGAGGGGCTGTCCTATCGCGGGCACGCCCTCGTGGTCGATGCCGTTGATGCCGTGGCGGGCCCGGGGGCGGCCCTCGGGCGGGTGATCGATCTGGGCTGCGGCACGGGGCTCGTCGGGGCCGCCCTCGCGGGCCGGCCGGAACACCTGACCGGGATCGACCTCTCGCCCGGCATGCTGGCCGAGGCCGGCCGGCGCGGCCTCTATCACCGGCTCGTGGAGGGCGAACTCGTCGCCGCGCTCGGCGCCGAGGAGGCCGGTTCGGCCGATTGCGTCACCGCCGCCGACGTCATGATCTACGTGGGCGACTTTTCCGGCATGGTCGCGGGCGGCGCCCGCGTCCTGCGTCCGGGCGGGCGCTTCGCCTTCACGGTGCAGTCGCATCCCGGCGACGGGCTCATCCTGGGTGCGGATGCGCGCTACGCCCACGGCGACGCGCTGGTGCGGGACACCCTGGCGGCGGCGGGCCTCGCCCTCGAACGCTCCGAACCGGCCGCCGCGCGCCGGGAAAACGGTGCCGAGGTCCCCGGCCGGGTGATCGTGGCCCGGCGGCCGTGACGTTCACGTTTCCGTTGCGGCCCTTGAGCGCCGGCGCCCGACGCGGTTGAACCAAACGGGAGCGTGACTGTTGCCCCGGACGCATCGGTGCACCCCGCCTGCGGCCTCTCGCGGGAGGCCCGGCTCCGCACCGGGCGCACCGGCCTTACGCCACCGTAATTCAGCCGCCGCACGGGACGGAGGACAGCAGACCTATGGCAGAGACGCAGAACAAGTCGTTTCCGGCGAGTGCCGCGACGCGCATCCCCTTCGCGCTGGCACTCTCGGCCGTGGCGGGTTGCGCCGATTCCATCGGCTTCCTCGAATTCTCGCAGCTCTTCATGTCGTTCATGAGCGGCAACACGACGCGCTTCGGCGTCTCGGTCAGCCGGTTCGACTGGGAGAGCACGTCGCGCGTCGCCTCGGTCATCGTGCTGTTCTGCTTCGGCGCCTTCGCCGGCACGCTCATCGCGGCCTGGGTCGGGCGCTGGCGACTCTCGGTGCTGCTCCTGCTGCAATCGGTGCTCCTCACCATCGGGCTCATCGTGCCCCACGGCACCTTCGCGTTCCCGCTCCACGCCTATCCGATCGTCATCGCGCTCGGCCTGCAGAACGCGACGCTGCAGGACGAGGGCGGACGCAGCCTCGCGCTCACCTACGTCACCGGCGCGGTGGTGCGGTTCGGCACCGGGCTCGCCAACCTGATGCTCGGCACGGTGGCGCCCTCGTTCTGGATCCAGGCGCCGCTCTGGGCGGCCCTGAGCACCGGCGCGGTGATCGGCGGCTTCCTGCAGATGCGCTACGGCGAGGATGCCTTCCTGTTCCCCGCCGCGGTCTCGGCGCTCCTGGCCGTCATCGCCCTGGTGCTGACCATCCTGAAGCCGGGCAGCCGCTACGTCAGCGGCGAGGTCGAGACCCATCCGCCGGACGGCACGGCGGCGGCCAGGATCTAGGGCCGGCCGATCTAGTCCGCGCTGCTGCCGCGCAGCCGCTTGGTGGCGCTCCGCTTCGACTTCTCGTCGAGGCGGCGCTTCTTCGAGGCGAGGGTCGGGCGCGTGGCGCGCCGGGGCGTCGGCGGCACCGCCGCCTCGGCCACGAGCGCGGCCAGGCGCTCGCGGGCATCGGCCCGGTTGCGGTCCTGGGTCCGGAAGCGCTGGGCGCTGATCACGATCACCCCGTCGACGGTGAGGCGCCGCCCCGCCAGCCGCATCAGGCGCACCGCCACCGCGTCCGGCAGGGAGGCCGAGCGCCGGGCATCGAAGCGCAGCTGCACCGCCGTCGAGAGCTTGTTGACGTTCTGTCCGCCGGGGCCCGAGGCGCGCACGAAGGTCTCTTCCAGCTCCGCCTCGTCGATGGCGATGTGGGGCGTGCACTGCAGGGCCACGGCGGCGTCTCTCGCGGTCTCGGCCTCAGGACGCTTCGGCCGGCGTGCGGGCGCGCACCGCCAGGGCGTGGAGCCCGCGCGCGAAGGCCGGCGCGAGGGCGGCATTGACGAGGCGATGGCGCTCGACCCGGCTCTTGCCCTCGAAGGCGGCCGCGACCACGTCCAGGCGGAAATGCGTCTCGCCCTCGGGCCGCGCCCCCGCATGGCCCGCATGGAGGTGCGATTCGTCGACCACCGCCAGGTCCTGCGGCGCCAGTTGCGTCCGCAGCGTGTCGGTGATCCAGTCCTTCAGGGTCACGGTCTCGGTCATCGCGGGCGTCTCCTCGTTTTCTTCGTCCCCGGGCTCCGGCGCCCGGCCTCGCGCGTCAACCCCCGAACACCGCATGCGGCATCAGGCCCGCCGCCCTTGTGTCTCCGACCCGCCCCCTCATAATCGCCCCATCATGGATCTCAACTCGCCCCTGTTCGACAGCATCCGCATCAAGCCGTCCTGCGACGAGCCGAAGACGGCTGCGACCCAGACCTGCGAGACCCCCGGGTGCAAGAACCCCGGGCTCTACCGCGCGCCGAAGGGCCGCAAGGCGGAGGGGCAGTACTGGCGCTTCTGCATGGACCACGTGCGCGCCTACAACGCCACGTACAACTACTTCGACGGCATGAACGATGCCGCCGTGCAGGCCTTCCAGAAGGACGCGATCATCGGGCACCGCCCGACCTGGGCGATGGGCGTGAACCCGGCCACCGCCGGCGAGCGCGGCAAGGCGGCGCCCAAGCGCGACTGGGCCTATGTCGACCCGCTGGACATCCTGCGCGCCGAGGGCGTCGGCGAGACCGCCCGGCGCAAGGCCGCGCCGGAGCCGCGCCGGCCCCGCCACTCGGCCGCGACCCTGAAGGCCCTCGACGTGCTCGGCCTCGACGAGAACGCGGATTCGGCCGCCATCAAGGCGCAGTACAAGACCCTGGTGAAGCGCTTCCATCCCGACGCCAATGGCGGCGACCGCTCGTTCGAGGAGCGCCTGCGCGACATCATCCGGGCCCACGATGCCCTGCGCGCCGCCGGGCTCTGCTGACGCGGCGGCCGCCGCGCCCGCGCGGTTCCGGCACGATCGATGCACGTTTTCCGGGGCTCCCCTGCTCCCGGTGGGGCGGCAATTGCCGGGCGAGGCCCTATATGCAGCGCTGACACCCCTTGGCGCCGCCCGGTGCCGACCTTTAGATGGCGGTCGCGCGCGGTTCATCCTCCCCGGACCGCCAGACCCCGAAGTCCGACACAGCCCGCGTGTTCCGTGACACCCCCACGGCACCCGCGCCCCGACGAGGTCCTTATGCTTTCTGACGTCTCGCCCGCCTCGCTCCCCGACCGGGAAGTCTCCGTCCGAGAGGCCTTCGGCATCGACCTCGACCTCCGGGTCCCGGCCTTCTCGCAGAGCGAGGAGCACGTGCCGGACCTCGACCCGGACTACATCTTCGACCGGGAGACCACCCTGGCGATCCTGGCGGGCTTCGCCCGCAACCGCCGCGTGATGGTCACCGGCTACCACGGCACCGGCAAGTCGACCCATATCGAGCAGGTGGCCGCGCGCCTCAACTGGCCCTGCATCCGGATCAACCTCGACAGCCACGTCTCGCGCATCGACCTCGTCGGCAAGGACGCGATCGTGCTGCAGGACGGCAAGCAGGTCACCGCCTTCCAGGACGGCATCCTGCCCTGGGCGCTGCAGAACAACGTCGCCCTGGTCTTCGACGAGTACGATGCCGGCCGGCCCGACGTGATGTTCGTGATCCAGCGCGTGCTGGAGCTCTCGGGGCGCCTGACGCTCCTCGACCAGAAGCGCGTGATCCGCCCCCACCCGGCCTTCCGCCTGTTCGCCACCGCCAACACGGTGGGTCTGGGCGACACGTCCGGCCTCTATCACGGCACCCAGCAGATCAACCAGGGCCAGATGGACCGCTGGTCGATCGTCACCACCCTGAACTACCTCGCCCATGACCGCGAGGTCGACATCGTGCTGTCGAAGGCGGCGCATTACCAGCGCGACGGCGGCCGCGACATCGTCAACCGCATGGTGCGCGTGGCGGACCTCACCCGCAACGCGTTCATGAACGGCGACCTCTCCACCGTCATGAGCCCGCGCACGGTGATCACCTGGGCCGAGAACGCCGACATCTTCCAGGACATCGGCTTCGCCTTCCGGGTGACCTTCCTCAACAAGTGCGACGAGCTGGAGCGCACCCTCGTGGCGGAGTTCTACCAGCGTGCCTTCGGCAAGGACCTGCCGGAGAGCGCCTCGAACGTCGCCCTGAGCTGACCCCCTCCCGTCCGTTTCGAGGAAACCGTCGACCCGCATGTCGATCTCCAACCGCAAGCCCGGCGACCGGCGCGAGCCCGTCGCCGAACCGCTCAAGCGCTCGGTGGCGGGGTGCCTGCGCGCCATCGCCAAGCGCGCCGAGATCGAGGTGGTCTATGCCAGCGACCGTCCGGCCCTGACCGGCGACAAGGCGCGGCTGCCCGAACCGCCGCGCAAGCTGACCCCCGAGGACGTGGCGATCCTGCGCGGCAACGCCGATTCGATGGCCCTGCGGCTCGGCTGCCACGACGTCGCCGTGCACCGCCGGCTGGCGCCGGAGAATGCCGGCGCCCGGGCGGTCTTCGACGCGGTCGAGCAGGCCCGCGTCGAGGCCATCGGCTCGCGGCGCATGGCCGGCGTCGCCTCGAACCTCTCGGCCATGCTGGAGGACCGCTACCATCGCGGCGGCAAGTACGAGGACATCACCGACCGGGCCGACGCCCCGATGGAGGATGCCGTCGCCCTGATGGTGCGCGAGCGCCTGACCGGTGCGGCGCCCCCGGAGGCGGCCCGCAAGATCGTCGACCTCTGGCGCTCCCACATCGAGGAGAAGGCCGGCACGAACCTCGACGGCCTGATCGGCTCCATCGAGAACCAGCGCGCCTTCGCCCGTTCGGTGCGCGATCTCCTCACCTCCCTCGACATGGCGGACGAGACGCCGTTCGACCCCGAGGACGACGAGAACGAGGACGAGAACGAGTCCCAGGACGACGAGCAGACCCCGAGCGAGGGCGAGGCCGAGGAGCAGTCCCAGGGCGACCGCTCCGAGATGGAGACCTCGCAGGAGGCCACCGACGAGCTGCAGGAGGGCGCCACCGAGGCCGCCGACGCCCCCTCGGGCGAGTTGCCGGACGAGGCCGAGAACGCCGATTCGGAGGAGGCTTCGGAAGCGTGGCGGCCGCCGTCGCAGAAGACCAACGAGCCGCGGGGCCCGGAATACAAGGTCTTCAACCCGCGCTTCGACGAGATCATCCACGCCGAGGACCTCTGCGACGTGGAGGAGCTCGCGCGCCTGCGCACCTATCTCGACAAGCAACTCGCCCATCTCCAGGGCGTGGTCGGGCGCCTCGCCAACCGGCTCCAGCGCCGGCTGCTGGCCCAGCAGAACCGCGCCTGGGACTTCGACCTCGAGGAGGGCCAGCTCGACCCCGCCCGCCTCGTGCGCGTGGTCACCGACCCATTCCAGCCGCTCTCGTTCAAGCGCGAGAAGGACACGAATTTTCGCGACACGGTGGTCACGTTGCTGCTGGACAATTCCGGCTCCATGCGCGGGCGCCCGATCACCGTGGCGGCGACCTGCGCCGACATCCTGGCGCGCACGCTGGAGCGCTGCGGCGTCAAGGTCGAGATCCTGGGCTTCACCACGCGGGCCTGGAAGGGCGGGCAGTCGCGCGAGGCGTGGCTGGCCGGCGGCAAGCCCAACACCCCGGGCCGGCTCAACGACCTGCGCCACATCGTCTACAAGAGCGCCGACGCGCCCTGGCGCCGGGCCCGCAAGAACCTCGGGCTGATGATGCGCGAGGGCCTGCTCAAGGAGAACATCGACGGCGAGGCGCTGGACTGGGCGCACAAGCGCCTGCTGGCCCGGCCCGAGCAGCGCAAGATCCTGATGGTGATCTCGGACGGCGCGCCGGTCGACGATTCGACGCTGTCGGTCAATCCCGGCAATTACCTCGAGCGCCACCTGCGCTGGATGATCGAGGACATCGAGACCCGCTCGCCGGTGGAGCTGCTGGCCATCGGCATCGGCCACGACGTGACGCGCTACTACCGCCGGGCCGTGACGATCATCGACGCGGAGGAACTCGGCGGCGCGATGACCGAGAAGCTCGCCGAGCTCTTCGAGGAGGATTCCGGCACGCCGGCGCCGCAGAAGCGGGCCGCCGGCGGGCGGCGCTAGCGCCTGTCAGGGATCGGCGGCAACCGGTTGTCCCGAAGGGACAACCGCCGAGCACAGACCCTGGCGGTCACGCCGCCCTCTGCGCCAGCGCGTCGAGGGCGGCCGCCACCGCCTCGGCATCGAGCCGGCGGATGACCGGCCCCGAGGTCCAGACCAGCAGCGGCACCACCCGGTGGCGCGGGTAGATCTCCGCCAGGAGCGCGGCGTAGAGGGCGATCTGCCCGGCTTCGGCGCGCGGCAGCGGCGCCCCGTCCCGCGGGGGCCGGCCCGTCTTGAAATCCGCGACCCAGACCGTGTCCCCGGTGATCGCCAGGCGGTCGACGCGGCCGAAGACCGGGCGCGAGACGCCGCCGACCACGACCCGCCCCGAAAGCGTCACCTCGGCCCGCGCCTCCGGCGCGAAGAGCGGCGCGAGGTCGGGTTCCCCGAACAGGTGCAGGGTCGCGGCCACGATCGCGTCCTGCCTGGCCCGGTCGAAACCGGGCGCACGCGCACGCACGAAGGCGGTCGCGGCGGCCTCCCGCTGGGCCGGCTCGATCCGCGGCAGGTGCTCCACCAGGGAATGGATCAGGGTCCCTCGCCGGCGCGCCTCGCTGTCGGCCTGCCGCTGCCCAGGCTCGCGGCGGGTATCGGCGGCCCCGAGGGCGCCGGACGGCGTCACCGGCGGAGCGGCCTCGACCTCGGCCGAAACGGGGGCCTCCAGCCAGGCCGGCAGCTCCGGCGGCGGG
>NZ_JBYSXL010000062.1:0-27811 GCF_058782155.1 Methylobacterium sp. FW306-05-D | reverse complement strand
CCTCGGCGGCCCCTGGTCTTCCGCCCCCGGCGCTTCGACCATGTGCTGGCCGCATCGCGGCGGCCCGGGCGCCGGCGGGTCCGGCGCGGCGTTCTTGACCTCCCGGCCGCTTCGGTGCTTGTGGCCCTCGCTCTCAATCCGGTCGTCTCGAAGCCGGCGGAGCCCACTCTGGGGATGGAGACAGCCTTGAAACGTTCACGCCGCACGAAGATCATCGCGACCCTGGGGCCGGCCTCCGACACGCCGGAGATGATCGAGAAGCTGTTTCGCGCCGGCGCGGACGTCTTCCGCCTCAACATGAGCCACCTGCCGCGCGAGAAGCTGCCCGAGAAGATCGAGGTCATCCGCACGATCGAGCGCGAGCTGAAGCACCCGATCGCGATCCTGGTCGATCTCCAGGGGCCGAAGCTGCGCGTGGCCGCCTTCGCCGAGGGCGCCGCCATCCTGCAGAACGGCGCCACCTTCGTGCTCGACAGCGACCCGACCCCCGGCGACGTCTCGCGGGTCTACCTGCCCCATCCGGAGATCCTCTCGGCCCTGGAGCCCGGCCACGTCGTCATCATCGACGACGGCAAGCTGCGGCTGACCGTGACCGAGGTCTCCGAGGGCCGCGCCGTGACCCGCGTCGAGGTCGGCGGCCGCATCTCGAACCGCAAGGGCGTCTCCCTGCCCGACACCGTGATTCCCGTGGCCGCCATGACCGAGAAGGACCGCGGCGACCTCGAGGCCGGCCTCGCGGCGGGCGCCGACTGGATCGCCGTCTCCTTCGTGCAGCGCCCCGAGGACGTGGCCGAGGTCAAGAAGGTCGCGGCCGGCCGCGCCCTCGTCATGGCCAAGATCGAGAAGCCGCAGGCGCTCACCCGCCTGGAGGAGATCATCGAGATCTCCGACGGCCTGATGGTCGCCCGCGGCGACCTCGGCGTCGAGATGCCCCTGGAGCAGGTGCCCGGCGTGCAGAAGCGCATCACCCGCGCCTCCCGCCGCATGGGCAAGCCCGTCGTGGTCGCGACCCAGATGCTCGAATCGATGATCACCGCCCCGGTGCCGACCCGCGCCGAGGTCTCGGACGTCGCCACCGCGGTCTACGAGGGGGCCGACGCAGTGATGCTCTCGGCCGAGAGCGCCTCGGGCAGCTTCCCCCTGGAGGCGATCTCGATGATGAGCCGCATCGCCGAGCAGGTCGAGCGCGACGCCCTGTACTGGACGATCCTCACGGCCCAGCGCTCCGAGCCCGACGCCACCGCCTCCGACGCCATCGCGGCCGCCGCGCACCAGATGGTCGATGCCCTGAACCTGACGGCGATCATGGCCTGGACGCATTCGGGCTCCACCGCCCTGCGCCTCGCCCGCTCGCGGCCCAACGCGACCATCATCGCGCTGACGCCCAAGCGCGAGACCGCTCGGCGCCTCGCCCTGTGCTGGGGCACCCACCCGATCGTCACCAAGGACGCCAGCGACGTCGACGACATGGCCTTCCGGGCGGCGAAGTTCGCGGTGCGCGAAAACTTCGCCGAGATCGGCGGCCGCATCATCGTGGTGGCGGGCGTGCCCTTCGGGACGCCCGGTGCGACCAACCTCGTGCGCATCGCCTTCGTCACCCGCGAGCACGCCGCCAAGGCCTGATGCGATGAGGTGCGCCGGGGCCTCGCGGCCCGAGCGCGCCTCAGCGCACGGGCAGCGATTCGGCGAGGCGTTCCACCTCCTGGACGACCGCCTCGGTCGCCACCGCGTGGACCATGTGGCCGATGCCGGGCAGCACCACGAGCCGGGCCCCGGGAATCAGGGCCGCCAGGGGCCGGGCGTGCCGGTCGGCCGGGACGATGGCGTCGCGGTCGCCGGTCACGATGATCGTCGGCGCGGCGATGCGCCCGTACCCGGCGCTCTGGTGCTTCAGGGCCTCGGGCAGCGCCATCAGGTCCTGCACGTTCGCGAGCATGGTCGCCGGGCGCAGGACCAGGGCGGCCCGGCTCGCCTCGAGATAGTCGGCCGGCGCCTCCTGGGGCTTGAACACCGATCGGCCGGCCGGCGCCAGGTAGTAGAGCCCGACCGGCGTCGCCACCGTGCGGCTCAGGAACCAGGTCACCGGCGGCACCAGGGCGAGCCGGTAGTACCAGGGGATCGGTCCGAGATCGGGCAGCGGCATCACCGCCGGCGCGAGCAGCACGAGTCCGGCGACCCGGTCGGGATGATCGAGGGCGAGCGCGGCGGCCAGCGCCCCCGACCAGGAATGACCGACGACGAGCGCGGGCCCGAGGCCGAGATTCCGCAGGGCCTCGGCGATCGCGGCGGCCTGCGCCCTCGGCGTCGCCATGGCGCTCCCGGTCAGGCGGTCGCTCCAGCCGAAACCCGGCCGGTCGAGGGCGACCACGCGAAACCCTTGCGCCGCGAGCCGGCGGCCGAGATCGGTCATCGGGTCGGCGGCATTGGCCGAGGCCCCGTGCAACAGCACGACGGTGCCGCGGGGCGAGGGATTCGGCCCGGCCTGGATCGTGGCGATGCGCCCGCCCGTCACCGCCACGAAGGGCCCGGCCGGCGGAAAGCGCGCCTCGATCCGCGCCGAGATCAGCAGCGTCACCCCGGCGGCGACGAGCGCGAGGACGACCCCGCCGGCGACGAGGCCGGCGACCAGCTTGAGCAGGAGCATGATCGGCTACAGGTCGCGGCCGTCGACGTCCGGCGCCAGCCGGTCGATGGCCTGTTGCAGCCGGTCCATGCGCGGATAGAGCGCCGCCGCCCGCCGGAAGGCCTCCAGGGCGCGGCGCTTGTCGTCCAGGGTCTGGTAGATCCGCCCCAGGGCCGCCCAGGCCTCGTAGTGCCGGGGCTCCAGCACCAGGGTGCGCTGCAGGTCGGCGATGGCCGCCGAGGGGTCGGACAGCATCCAGAACACCGTCGCGCGCCGGTTCCAGCCCTCGGACCAGCCGGGCTCCAGGGTCGTCGCCCGGTCCATCAGCTCGATCGCCAGGGGAAGGTCCTGGCCGGACATCGCCTGCCGCGCCCGCTCGGTGAGCAGGTCGGCGGTGGCGCTGCCGGACCGGCCGAGGCGCTGCTCGATGAGCCGCGCGACCCCCTTCGCCTCGGCATCGTCCCCGGCCGCCTTGAGGCGTGCGTAGAGATCGTCGAGGCTGAGCGGCTGGGTCTTCTTCGCCGGCTGCGGCTCGGACGCGGGCTTGGCCATCGCGCCGGGGGCGAGTCCAACGCAGAAAGCCGCGACGAGCGCGGCTTTCAGGCAGGACGACGGCAGGTTGGATCGAGGGAGGACGGCTCGCGACATGAGCGGAGCTTCCTCGCCCCGCATCGCGACGTCAACGTGCGCGCTTGCCGCGTCCGGCGGCGCGGCGCACGCTCCGCCTCAGCCCTGGCGGGCCTTGAAGCGCTTCTGGGTCTTGTTGATGACGTAGACGCGGCCCTTGCGACGCACGATCTGGTTGTCGCGGTGACGGCCACGCAGGGACTTGAGGGAGTTGCGAATCTTCATCGGTCTCACGTCGGTCGGGGACGAGCCCGCCGCCTGTCCATAGGGTCTCGGGAACGAGGCACCTGACGGCGGCCTCGGCGATGTGTCGATGCATCGCGGAAAGGCGGTTGCCTTATCAGGATTCGCGCCGGCAAGGCAAGGCGTTCGCGCCCATTCCGGTTCGAAGCTTCGCCGGAGAGGCATTTCGGAGGCCGGACTGCGGACGGACATCGCTCTCAGGAACGTGACCGTTCGCAGGAATGGGGAACGGATTTCGAAGATGCACCGGGAATTAGACGATATCCGTCTGTAAAGAATTGGGTGGCTATGACTCGGCCACGCGCATGGGGCGCGGAGACAGAGCCCGTGACGACCATCATGGAGCAGCCCGAAGACCCGACGCCGATCCAGCGTCGTGAAGAGCGCAGTCCGACCAATTGGATTGCGACGATCCGTTTTCGGGACGGCACCGAGATCCCCTGCAGCGTGAAGGACGTCTCCAAATCCGGAGCGCGGATCTGCGTCGGCGCGAACCAGGTGCTCCCGTCGGTCTTCATGCTCCGGATCATCGGACGCGATTTCCTGTGCCTCGTCCGGGTCGCCTGGCGTCGCGGCGACTACGTCGGCGTCCGCATCGAACGGGTCGGCAAGGTGCCCCCGCCCGCGCCGGCCGCGCCGGCCGCCGATACGACGACGGAGGCCCCCTCCACTCAGGACGTCGGAAGCGGCGGCATCGGCGTCCCCTCGCGCAAGCGCGCCATCTCGGCCTTCTGAGGCATCGGCCGGGCGCTTCCAGCAACCCCATCAACGAGAAAAACCCCGCCCTGCCGAAGCAGAGCGGGGTTTTCCAGGATGGGACGAACCGAGCCGGGCTCGGCTCAGGCGGCGCTGCGGTTCCGGGCTTCCCGCTTGGTGTCGACGCCCGAGGCTTTGATCTCGGACAGCTTCTGGGCGACGTTGCGCGAGAACACGAACTCGGCCGGGCGCTGGTTCTCCAGGCTGACCTCGGGCGCCATCTCGCCCTCGGTCTTGATGCCGCGCAGGGCATGGACCAGCGGCTTCCAGGGCTTCTTCACGGAGTCGACCACCGAGGAGGCCTCGTAGCCCGAATGGACCATGCAGTCGGCGCACTTCTCGTAGTTGCCGGTGCCGTAGGAGTCCCAGTCGGTCTCCTCCATCAGCTCCTTGAAGGTCGCGGCATAGCCTTCACCGAGGAGGTAGCAGGGCTTCTGCCAGCCGAACACGGTGCGGGTCGGGTTGCCCCAGGGGGTGCAGTGATAGGTCTGGTTGCCGGCCAGGAAGTCGAGGAACAGGCCGGACTGCTGGAAGGTCCACTTTTCGCGGCCCTTCTCCTTGCCGTGCCGGAACACGCCGCGGAACAGCTCTTTCGTCGCTTTGCGGTTCAGGAAGTGCTTCTGGTCGGGAGCCCGCTCGTAGGCGTAGCCCGGCGAGACGGTGATGCCGTCGATGCCCATCTTCGTCACGCTGTCGAAGAAGTCGGCGATCTTGTCGGCGGAGGAGTTGTTGAAGAAGGTGCAGTTGATGGTGACCCGGAAGCCCATCTCCTTGGCCTTGGCGATGGCCGCCACGGCCTTGTCGTAGACGCCGCGCTGGCACACCGACTGGTCGTGCATCTCCTTGTCGCCATCGAGATGGATCGACCAGGTGAAGTACGGGCTCGGCTTGTACTCCTTGATCTTCTTCTCGAGGAGCAGCGCGTTCGTGCAGACGATGGCGAACTTCTTCTGCGCGATGATGCCCTCGACGATCTGGGGCAGATCCTTGTGGAGCAGCGGCTCGCCGCCGGCGATCACCACCACGGGTGCGCCGCACTCGCGCACGGATTCCAGCGCATCGGCGACCGGCAGCCGCTTGTTCAGGATCTCGTCCGGGTAATCGATCTTGCCGCAGCCGGCGCAGGCGAGATTGCAGCGGAACAGCGGCTCCATCATCATCACGAGCGGGTAGCGCTTGCGACCGGTGAGGTGCTGCTTCAGGATGTAGCCGCCAATCTTCGCGACGTACCGGATAGGGATGCCCAAGACGCGGCTCCTTGTTGTTGGCCCCGATGTATCGGGCTGCTTAGCGTGAAAAAAGGCCAAATTCCAGCGAGCTAGACTGGAACCGATCCGAAAGGCGCCGTTTGGACGCCCATCGCGCAAGTTCCGCCGACGCTGAAACAATCCGGCCACAGACGGACCCCGAAGACCGTCGGACAGCCGAGCGGCCCCGGTAGCACATAACCCCACCGGAAGCGGTTATTCCTAATCCATGACTGCATGCCAGGGCCGCAGCTTGACTGTTCTGATCGCAGCACCCGGACGCAGCAAAGCTCTGGTCGCGCAGAAGTGCGGTGCGAAACCGCACGCCAAAGCGAACCGGTGACGCTCCTGTCCGTTCGCGTTGCATTACAGCCATCGGGCCGCTAGGTGGGCGCCTCAGTGAAGCAAATTCCTGTGAGCGATGCGATTCGTTCGAAGGCCCGCGGTGCCGTCACCCTTCGGCTTCGTGCACATCGATCTCGGCTCCGGATTCGGGGTTTCCACCAACAGGTGATAACCGGCGTCACAAGACAGATCGATTCTCGTTCCGTGGCCGCTTCGGGCCTCGGCGCCGACATGCGGCGCGACCGGACGGGAACAGGATCGCTCAGGCAGGTAGGACACTCGTGATCGAACGTCTCGTCGCGTTTTCCGTCCAGCGTCGCTGGTTGGTCATAGCCCTGGTCGCACTCGTCACCGTGGCGAGTGCCGGTGTGGCGGCTCATCTCTTCAAGATCAACACCGACGTCGAGCGGCTGATCGACAAGGATGTGCCGTGGCGTCAGGACGAGATCAATTACGAGAAGGCGTTCCCCCAGCGCACCGGCACCCTGGTCGCCGTCATCGACGGCAAGACGCCGGAAGAGGCGGAGGAAGCGGCCGCTGAGTTCTCCGCTGCCCTCGCCAGCCACAAGGAAATGATCGAGTCGGTCTACCGCCCCGACGGCGGTGCCTTCTACGAGAAGAACGGCTTCCTGCTCATGTCGCAGGAGGAACTGACCAAGACCACCGAGCAGTTGGTGCAGCAGCAGGGGCTGCTCGGCCCGTTGGCGGCCGATCCGTCCTTGCGGGGCATCATGCGCGTCCTTGGGCTCGGCGCACGCGGCATCAAGAGCGGCGACGCCAAGCTCGAGGATCTCGAGCGGCCGATGACCCAGATCGACGCGACGGTGCGCAAGGTGCTAGCCGGCGAGCCGGCGCGGATGTCCTGGCAGATGCTCCTGTCCAACGGACAGACGCAGAGCACCGACCTGCGCAAGTTCGTAATGATCCAGCCGGTGCTGGACTACAACGCGCTCCAGCCGGGCGCGAACGCCACCGAGGTGGTGCGCAAGGTCGCCTCCGACCTGAAGATCAACACCCTCGGCGGTCCGGCATTCGCCGGTGCCCCGCGCATGCGACTGACCGGCCCGGTGGCGGTGGCCGACGACGAATTCGCCACCCTCTCCGAGGACGCGCTGCTCAACTACAGCGTCACCGTCGGCGCGATCGTCCTGTTCCTGTGGCTCGCCCTGCGGTCCGCCCCGCTGATCGGCGCCGTCCTGATCACCACCTTCGCGGGCCTCATCGTCACGGCCGGCCTCGGCCTCCTGATGGTCGGCGAGCTGAACCCGATCTCGGTGGCGTTCGCCGCCCTCTTCGTCGGTCTCGGCATCGATTTCGGCATCCAGTTCGCCGTGCGCTACCGCGCCGACCGTTTCGAGCAGCCCGACCTCCTCTCCGCCATGCGGGCGGCGGCGCACGGCGTCGGCTGGTCCCTGACCCTGGCGGCCATCTCGCTGATCGCGGGGTTCTTCGCCTTCCTGCCCACGGCCTTCCGCGGCGTCTCCGAACTCGGCCTCATCGCCGGCGTCGGCATGATCGTGGCCTACCTGTTCGCCCTCACCCTGCTGCCAGCGCTGATCGCGGTGTTCCGGCCGAAGGGCGAGCGCGAGGCCGTGGAGACCACCTGGCTGGCGGGCGTCGACCCGTGGATCATCCGCAACCGCAAGCCGATCCTGATCGGCGTCGGCCTGATTACGCTGGCGGGCATCCCGCTGCTGTTCAAGCTGCCGTTCGATTCCAATCCGATGCACCTGCGCAGCCCGAAGGTGGAATCGATCTCGACCTATCTCGACCTCATCAAGGACCCGGCGACGAGCCCGAACATCATCGACGTGATGGCGCCCTCCGTGGAGGCCGTCCCGGCCCTGGCCGACAAGCTCTCGAAGCTGAAGTCGGTGGCGA
The DNA here is from genome assembly GCF_058782155.1 of Methylobacterium sp. FW306-05-D. Lineage (NCBI taxonomy): Bacteria > Pseudomonadati > Pseudomonadota > Alphaproteobacteria > Hyphomicrobiales > Methylobacteriaceae > Methylobacterium > Methylobacterium sp. FW306-05-D. The sequence continues at coordinate 20,089 of NZ_JBYSXL010000062.1, read as the reverse complement.
AGATCATCGACATCAACACCTTCGTGCCGCCGGATCAGGATCAGAAGCTCGCGACCATCGCGGAGACCGCACAGCTCCTCGGACCGGTGCTGAATCCGGGCCGCAAGCCGCCGCCGCCGACCGATGCCGACAACGTCAAGGCGATCAAGGAGGCGGTGACGGCCCTGCGTGGGATCGCGTCCGGCTCCAGCGCACCGGGTGCGAAGGCCGCCGGCGATCTCGCCACCGACCTCGACAAGCTCGCGGCCGCCCCGGTCGCCACCCGAGAGGCCGCCAGCGTGGCGCTGACCACGGACCTGAAGACGCTGCTCACCCGCCTCTCCGGGCTGCTGAACCCCGAGAAGGTGACCCTCGACAACCTGCCGCCGAAGCTGAAGGCCGAGTGGGTCGCCGCCGACGGCCGCTCGCGGATCGAGGTCCATCCCAGCGGCGATGCCAACGACAACCGGGTGCTGCGCAACTTCGCCAAGGAGGTGCAGAGCGTCGCGCCCCATGCGACGGGCGCCCCCGTCGCCACGACCTCGTCGAGCTACACCATCCTCGGCGCGTTCCTGCAGGCGGCGATCACGGCGCTGGTGCTGATCTTCATCATCCTGTCCGTGGCCCTGCGCAAGCCGTGGGACGTGGCGATGACCCTCGGCCCGCTGGTGCTGGCGACCCTCTGGACGCTGATGGCCCTGCACATCGTCGGCATGCCGCTGAACTTCGCCAACATCATCGCGATGCCGCTGATGCTCGCGGTCGGTGTGGCCTTCCACATCTACTACGTCATCGCCTGGCGGGCCGGCGTCACCGACATGCTGGCCTCCAGCTTGACCCGGGCGATCTTCTTCTCGGCGCTGACGACGGGCACGGCCTTCGGCTCGCTGGTGCTCTCGAGCCATCCGGGCACCGCCAGCATGGGCAAGCTGCTCGCCCTGTCGCTGTTCTTCACCCTGGTGGCGGCGTTCTTCGTGGTCCCGGCCTTCCTCGGGCCGCCGCCGAAGCATCCCGATCCGAAGCGCCCGGAGGGTGACGCGGCCCTGCCGCCGTCGGCCCGCACGCCGAGTGCCGAGGCGGTCCCGGCGAAGTAGACGCCGACCTGAAGCTATTGGACGAACGGGCGCGGATCGGATCCGCGCCCGTTTCCGTTTGGGTGGACGAGTCGACGACGAACCGCTCAGCCGATCAGCTCAGGAAGTCCGAGAAGCCCCCACGGGCCACGCCGGCCACGGCCGCGCGGCTCTCCGGGGCGATCAGCGCGTCGCGCTCCGCCGCATAGGCATAGCCCGGCGCCTCGCCCGGGAAACCGCCCCCGGTCGCCGGGTGGGTGTAGAGCTCGGTGAGGCCGTCCGGCAGGTGCGCCAGGAGCCCCGCCACCCGGGCGGGCGTCATCGCGCCGGACCAGGCGAGGCCCAGCGTCCGGTCGGGGATCAGCAGGCCGGCCTGACGGGCCCGCAGGGCGAGGAGCGCGGCCCAGGGCGCCGTGTCGAGGGCCGCCTTCGCGACCGTGCCCGGTTCGGCCGCCCGGAGCACGGCGCGGGTCTCCCGCGGCACACGGATCGCCCGCATGCCGTGCCGCGCCCCGGCCGCGAGCACGAGGCCCGCGATCAGCGGATGCACGTGGAAGTGCTTATGGGCGTTGGCGTGGTCCAGGGTCAGGCCCGTCGCCGCATAGGCCTGGAACTGTGCCTCGATCTCGGCGGCGAGCTGGCGGCGCGCCGATGCCTTCAGCGCGAGGTCCAGGCCGAGCCGCCCCATATCGCGCCGGATCAGGCCGTCCGGCCCCACGAGGTCCGGCAGGCCGGCCGGCGGTAGGGTCGGCCAAGCCTCCACCATCACGAGGTGAAGACCGACCCGCAGGGAGGGCAGGCGCTTGGCGCGTGCGATCGCATCGGCGGCGGCCGGCGCCGAGACCATCAGGCTCGCGGCGGTGAGGATGCCGTCGCGGTGGGCCTGTTCCACGGCCTCGTTGACCTCGAGGCTCAGGCCGAAATCATCGGCCGTGACGACCAGTCGCTTCACTTCGTGGCTCCGCTTGGGTGGGGGTCACCGACCCTGAAACGCGAAACGGCCGGGCTTTCCAGCCCGGCCGCCCCAGTTCGATCGGTCGTCGCGTTCAGGCGGCGGCGCTGGTCTGGCGCTCCTTGAGGAAGCGGTAGAACTCCACGCCCTCGCGCAGGCGGCGCTTCATCATGTCGGGCGAGCGGACCATCTCGGAGACGATCGAGGCGATCTTCGGCGCGCGGAAGTAGAACTTCTTGTAGAACTCCTCGACCGCCGCGAAGATTTCCGTGTGCGACAGGTGCGGGTAGTGCAGCGGCGCGATCTGCACGCCGTTCTCATCCACCAGTTCGGCGTTCTCCACGTCGAGCCAGCCGTTCTCGACGGCCTGCTTGTAGAGGAACGTGCCGGGGTAAGGCGCGGCCAGGGAGACCTGGATCGTATGCGGGTTGATGCGCTTGGCGAAGGCGATCGTCTCCTGGATCGTCTCCTTGGTCTCGCCCGGGAGGCCGACGATGAAGGTGCCGTGGATGGCGATGCCGAGCTCGTGGCAGTCCTTGGTGAACTTCTCGGCCACCTCGACGCGCATGCCCTTCTTGATGTTGTTGAGGATCTTCTGGTTGCCGGACTCGTAGCCGACCAGCAGCAGGCGCAGGCCGTTGTCCTTGAGGACCTTCAGGGTCTCGCGGGGCACGTTCGCCTTGGCATTGCACGACCAGGTCACGCCGAGCTTGCCGAGCTCGCGGGCGATCTCCTCGGCGCGGGGCAGGTTGTCGGTGAAGGTGTCGTCGTCGAAGAAGAACTCCTTCGTCTGGGGGAACTCCTTCAGGCAGTACTTGATCTCCTCGATCACGTGCGCGACCGAGCGGGTGCGGTAGGTATGGCCGCCGACCGTCTGCGGCCAGAGGCAGAAGGTGCAGCGCGACTTGCAGCCACGGCCCGAGTAGAACGAGATGTAGGGGTGCTTCAGGTACCCAATGAAGTACTTCTCCATCTCGAGATCGCGCTTGTAGACCGAGGTCACGAACGGGAGTTGGTCCATGTCCGTCATGATCTCGCGGTCCTCGTTGTGGACCACGGTGCCGTTGGCATCGCGATAGGACAGGCCCTTGATCTCGGACATCGGAGTGCCGTCGGCGACTTCCTTGACGGTGAAGTCGAACTCGTTGCGGGCGCAGAAATCGATGCAGGGGGCCTGCGCCATGGAGCCGGCCGCGTCCACCGCCACCTTCGCGCCGATCAGGCCGGCGATGAGCTTCGGGTTGGCGGCCTTCAGCGCCTCGACGGTCTTCACGTCCGACTTGAACGACGGCACCGAGGTGTGGAGCACCACGAGGTCGAAGTCATGCGCCTGGGCGACGATCTCTTCGAGCTTGATGTTGTGCGGGGGCGCATCGATCAGCTTCGAGTTCGGCACCAGGGCGGCCGGCTGGGCGAGCCAGGTCGGGTACCAGAACGACTTGATCTCGCGCTTGGCCTGGTAGCGGGAGCCGGCGCCGCCGTCGAAGCCGTCGAAGGTGGGGGCCTGCAGGAAGAGGGTGCGCATGGGGTTCAAGGCCTCAGCGAGATCAGGGGAAAGGTGAAACGAGGGTCGAGGCGAAGATCAGAGCGACGATGCACCAGCATCGCGGCCGAGCGTCGTCTCGGGGATCAAGGTACCGTCCGCAACCACGCGATAATCATGGCCCTTCCATGTCACCGCACCTGAGACGAAGCTCCAGGAGAAGTTCATGAACGAGAGGATGTCGCGAATCGGCAACAGCCAGTAGGGGTGCGGCGCGAGCCCGAAGGCCCGCTCCAGGCGGACGCACAGGATGATGCGGCAGGCGAGCGCGAAGGCCGCGACCGCCAGGGCCGTGGTGCCGGCCCCGGGAATCAGCGCGCCGATCAGCGCGAGCGGGAAGGCATGCGTCACGAGGGAGCCCGCATAGCCCGCCGGATCGACGTTGCGGATGGTGCGGTTCCAGCGCAGCTCGTGGCTCCACAGGCTGGCCAGATCGGTGTCGACGCAGGTGTGGCCGATGGTGAAGCTCGGGATCGCCACGAGGCCGCCCTGGGCGCGCAGGGCCTCCCCGATGGCGTAGTCGTCGGCGAGATCGTCCCGGAACCTCTCGAACCCGCCGACCTCGCCCAGTGCCTTCGCGCTGAACGCGATGGTGGAGCCGAAGCAGGGATTGGCGAGCCCGAGGGACGTGCCCATCACCACGTTCGGCAGGAACTGGACGTCGATGGCCAGCGCCGAGAGATGGGCCCAGATGCCCCGGTGCGCCGGAACGCCGTGGTAGAGGCAGGTGACGCCGGTGACGCCGGGCTGGCTCAGCGCGGCGACCACCCGCCCGAGATAGTCGGGCTTCACCACCATGTCGCTGTCGGCGAGGACGATCACGTCATGGGCGATGCGGGCCGACATGTTGATGAGGTTCGAGACCTTGCGGTTCGAGCCGTGCTGGCGGGCGTCGATCACGAGATCGAGGCGGGCCGCCGGATAGGCCTCCTGGAGGCGGCGAACCACGGCGATGGCCGGATCGGCCGCGCTCTGAACGCCGAACACGATCTGGATTGGCGCCGGATAGGCCTGCTGACAGAAGGTTTCGAGGTTCTCGTAGAGGTTCGGCTCGATGCCGCAGAGCGGCTTCAGGATCGTGACCGTGGGCGCCGTGGCGCCGAGCACCGGCTCCGCCCTGCGGGCGAAGCGTCCGGCCAGGGCGGCGGCGGTCAGGCCGTAGAGGCAGCCGACCAGGGCGATCAGCGGCAGGAGGTGCGAGAGCCAGGTCAGGTCCATGAAGGGCATCGCTCGGTCACGGGTCTCGTGAGAGTGCCGCGGTAGCGAGCGGCGCGAATCGTAACGGGTCGGGAGAGGAACAAAGTCCGGGGTTTGTGGCCGGACTCTAAGGCGCTGGTTTGGCGGCGAGCATCCCTGTCGTGCGATCGCGCATGAATGCCAGGAGGCCATCCGCGCCACCGGTCTTCAGTGGTTCGGCGAAGCTGCCGCGCAGGCTCGCGACCTCGCTGACGTTGCCGTTGAGATACACGTCCTGGACGCGGTTGCCGGGACCGACGAGGAAGTCGACCTGCGAGGTGTCGCCGTCCTTGTTCGCGACCTCGGTCTGCACGACGCGGTTCGGCCCACGGGCTTCGCTCTGCGGCTTGACCGTGAACTTGCCGCCGGCCGCCTGGGCGAGGCGCGTGGCGTAGGTCGCGGTGAAGTAGCGGCCGAAGGCTTCGGTCAGGACGCCCTGCTGTTCCGGCGTGAAGGTCTTCCATTTCGGCCCGGCGGCCAGACGGATCATGGCCGGGAAATCGAACGTCTCGCTCAGGGTCGGGCCGATGCTCGCCGCACGGGCGCCGACATCCTTGGGGGCGTCCCTGAGGGCGGATTCGAAGGTCGTGTAGACCTTGGTGACGGAATCCACCGCGGCATCCTCCGCCGCATGCGCGGCCGGGCTCAGCTGCAGCAGTCCGGCGACGAGGCCCGCGAGAACGACGCGATTCAGGCGCACTTCTTGAGGTCTCCCAGATCGGTCTCGGCCCGGACCCGGCCGCCGAAATCATTGGCCAGCACCGGGACCAGGAGGTCGTGGCGCAGGGCGGGCTCGGTCCGGACCTCCGGCGCGGCCGCGGGTTCCGCCGCGTCGCTGCCCTCGAGGGCGTGCCAGGCGAAGAGGCCGGGAACGCCGACCAGCAGGTCCGCCAGCCGCTTGACCAGCGACAGGGCCAGGGCGGCTTCGGCCGGAATGCCGAAGATGGCGCAGAGGGCGATCAGACCGCCCTCCTGGGCTCCGAGCGCGCCCGGAACCGCGAAGGCGGCGCCGCGGACCGCCTGGGCCAGGCTCTCGATCACCACCGCCTCGACGACGCTGACCGGGTATCCCATGAAATGCAGCGCGACGTAGACCTCGACCGTGCCGATGAACCAGCCGACCAGGTGGATGCCGAGCCCGCCGGCGACACGGCCGCGGTTGCCGTAGAGGCGCTTGAGGCTGTCGTAGAGCACGTCGATGGCACCCAGCGCGCGCCACTCGCGCGAGCCGGCGAAGCGGCTGACGAGGGCCTGGATGACCTTGTGGCCGCTCCGGCGCTGGATGAGGTAGAAGGCGCCGAGCGCCGGCGCCGCGAGGGCGAGGCCGCCGGCCACCGTCCGGACGATGGGGCCGTCGCCCGCGATCCAGACGAGGAGCAGGACGCCCGCCACGGTGAAGAGGAACTGGGTGACCGCCTGGGTCATCAGGTCGACGAACATGCTGGCGCCGGCGACGCCGCCCGGAACGCCGCGCTTGGTCAGCAGGCGGGCGCCGACGAAATCACCGCCGACCTGGGCCACGGGAAGCAGCGTGTTGATGCCCTCGCGGACGAAGCGCAGCGTCATGCAGTCCCAGAGGGTCGGGCGCGCCGCCGTCGGAAAGATCACGAACCATCCGAGCCCGGCCCAGGCCACCGCGAAGCCGCGGGCGACGACCACGATCAGGGCGCCCCAGCCGGCGCTCACGACGGCGGCCGCGACGTCTTCCAGTCCCGAGGACAGGAACAGGCCGACGACCGTGCAGAGACCGACGATCAGAGCCAATGTCGTGAGACGTTTCATGGGCCCCTTTCGGCCAGCGGCACGGCGAGTCAAAGCTTAGATCCGCCGTGTTTCCGACCGGAAAAAACCGTCGGAAACGGTGAACGTCTCCGGAAGTTGCAGCTTTGGGAACCGTTGTCTATCACCCCGGAGACACAGTCGGAACCAAAGCGGCACAGGGCGGAAGGCCCGGGAATCAGCCGTCGGGGCGGACAGGGGAACGGATTTAGATGGACCGCGAATCACACATCACGGCGGGCGACGTCGTGCATGACGACGCCCAGATGGAGCGTTACGCCGGGGGCGCCTACGGGGCGACCCGGGAGCCCGCTCCGAGCTCCCCCGTCATGGCCTGGAACGAATGGGATCCGCTGGAGGAGGTCATCGTCGGAAGTCTGGACGGTGCGACCATTCCGACACACCACCTCACTGTGATCTTCAACCTTCCGCGAGCGGCACAGCCCTTCTACCGTTTCGCGTCCGGCTTCCGCTATCCGAAGTTCATGAAGAAGCTCGCCCAGAAGGAGCTCGATAACTTCATCTCGATCCTGGCCGGCGAGGGCGTGAAGATCCGCCGCCCCGACTCGCTCGATTTCTCCCGGAAGTACAAGGCGCCGCGCTGGTCCTCGCGCGGCTTCTGCGTCGCCTGTCCCCGCGACCCGTATCTGGTCATCGGCGACGAGATCATCGAGAGCCCGATGTGCTGGCGCTCGCGCTACTTCGAGGGCGATGCCTATCGGTCGCTGTTCAAGGAGTACTTCCGGAACGGGGCGCGCTGGACCTCGGCGCCGCGTCCGCAGCTCACGGACGAGCTCTACAACTACGATTACCGGGTGCCGAACCTGAAGGCCGGCGAGCCGATGCAGTTCACGGTCAACGAGTTCGAGCCGGTCTTCGACGCCGCCGACTTCGTGCGCTGCGGCCGCGACATCTTCGTGACGCGCTCCAACGTGACCAACCTGATGGGCATCGAGTGGCTGCGCCGCCATCTCGGCTCGGGCTTCCGGGTCCATGAGATCGAGAGCCGCTGCCCGCAGCCGATGCACATCGACTCGTCGTTCATGCCCCTGGCTCCGGGCAAGGTCCTGGTGAACCCGGACTATATCGACGTCGAGAAGCTGCCGGCCGTGCTCAAGAAGTGGGACGTGCTGATCGCGCCCCGCCCCGACCCCGTCGAAGGCTTCATGAGCAAGATCTCGATGTGCTCGCCCTGGACCTCGATCAACGTGCTGGCCCTCGACGAGAAGAAGATCGTCGTCGATGCCAGCCAGCCGACCCTGATCAAGGCGCTCAAGGACTGGGGCTTCGATCCGATCCCGGCGCCGTTCCTGTCCTACGGCCCCTTCGGCGGCTCGTTCCACTGCGCCACCCTCGACGTCCGCCGCCGCGGCACGCTCAAGTCCTATTTCTAGGCAAGTCCTGATTGTAGGATCGCGGCGACATCCGAACGACGATCAGGGGGCGCATCGGGCGCCCCCTTTTCTTTTGGTCAGCGCGAGACGCTGTAGACCGAAGCCGCCGCCGAGACCGGCGCGGTGACGGTGGAGAAGACGGAGAGGACCTTCTGGACCTCGGTGAAGGGGGCGTTGGAGACGTAGACGAGGTCGCGGTTGCGCATGCGGAAGGCCTGGGTGAGGAACAGGCTGTTGGGGTCGCGCATGTTGATCCGGTAGACCACCGGCACGAGCGGGGTGCCGAGCAGCGGGCTGCCGGGCTTCAGGCGGCGCACCACCGCGGCCGGCTCGAAGCGGAAGATGAAGGTGCCCGAGGGATCGGCCTGGAAGTCGGACAGGCCGCGCGCCTTGGCCAGCGCCTGGGCGAGCGTGATGCCCTCGGCCTGGAACGGGATCTCGGTGGCGTTGCCGAGCGCGCCCACCGCCAGGAAGGTCTGGGGATCGCGCACCAGGGTCAGGGTGTCGCCCGGGCGCAGGAAGATGTTCTCGGCCGGGTTCGACACCACCGTGGTCAGCGGCACCGTGGCGGTCTGCGGTCCGCGCGAGAGCCGCACGAAGGTCTCGTTGACCGGCGCGCGCACGCCGCCGGCGGTGGCCACCACGTCGAGCAGGCGGTCGCCCTTGCCCGAGAGCGGCACCCGGGCCCCGGCCACGACCTCGCCGGTGACGGTCACCGTCTGGGACACCGCCTTGGTGACCGAGACCAGCACCTGGGGCTGGATCGCCTTGCCGGCGAGCTCGGTCTCGATCAGGGCCTGCACGTCCTGGGGCCGGCGCCCGGCCACCTGGATGCGCCCGGCATAGGGCACGCTGATGGCCCCGTCGCGGGGCACCACCTGCTCGGGGATGAGGGCGGACTTGGACCCGGCCGAGAAGCGGTCGGCCACGAGGGGCCCGGAGAACAGGCCGCCCGAGCCCGCTTCCCAGACCGAGACGGCCACGTAGTCGCCCACCCCGATCACGGGCTCGAGCGAGGGGCGCCGGTCGCCGAAGGAGGCCAGCAGGCTGTCCAGCGCGCGACCGCGCAGGGCCTCGATGGTGGCCGCCGACAGGTCCACGATCTCGTAGCGCGCGAACGTGCCCTCGCTCGTGGACACGTCCGCCCCCTCCACCACCGCACCCGTCGTCGGTCCGGCAGCGGGTAGGAGCGACGAGCAGCCCGACACGAGGCAGGCTGTGAGGGCGGCCAGGGACGCCTTACGAAGCATTGTTACTCTCCTGACCGGACCGCGCACTGGGCGATCCGGCGACGACGCCCGCTTGGGTCTGGGCGCAGGGGCGACGCCATCATGGTCTGTGCGCTGCGCGGCCCGGCCCGCCGTGTCGACGACCGAACGCGCGGAGCGGGCCTCCGAGCGGTGGCCGCGTGGGACGATAGCGGCAAAACGCTGCGTTCGGATTAACGACTCGTGTACGCATCCGGGGTCTCGACCGGGCGGCGCGGAGTCCGAACGGCGCAGGTTCTGCCCGCCTATCGAGCACCAATGCGTCACGACGGTGGCAAAGCCAAGCTCGCCGCGCCGGGCGGCGGATCGACGGTCTCGCGCAGGACGCGACCGAGTTCAGCGGCACCGATGTCCCGGCGGGCGGGAGCGGTCCGGCCGTCCTGGCCGAAGCGGAAGATCGCATAGTCCGTCGCCGTGCCGCCGAAACCGGGTCGGCAGTTCGGCAGGGCCGGGGCGTGGTCGCCGAAGATGCAGAGGGTGGCCGGCAGGTCCTCGAGGCCGGCGATCAGGGCCTCCACGGCGCGGCCCGTATTGGCCACGTGGGTCAGATACTGCGCCAGCGGATCGTCGATGCCGGGCAGCCGCCCGGGCTTCCAGGGGCCGTGGTTCTCCATGGTGATCGCGTACAGGAACAGCGGCCGTGTGCGGCCGCGGATCTCCGCCAGCACGCGCTCGGCCAGCGCCACGTCGCCGATATACGGTCCCACCCGGGGAGCCCCGGCGAAATCCTCCTCCATGATCAGCCGGTCGAAGCCGAGGCGCGTCACCACCTCGGCACGGTTGAAGAAATCGCGGTGGAAGGGGTGGACGAAGACCGTCTCGAACCCGGCATCGCGCGCCCGCAGGGGCAGGCTGGTCGGCTCGCATCCGCCATGGGTGAGGTAGGGATCGAAGACGCCGAAGCCGAGATCCTCCACGTCGGCGCCGGTCAGCACCGCGTGCTCGGTGCGCATGGTGTAGGCGCCGTGGGCCGGCACCCGCAGGCGCCCGTGGATCGCCGCCCGCGCGCGGACGATCTCCATGAGCGGCAGCGCCGGGCCTCCGAGACGCACCGGATCGAGGAAGGATTCGAGCTGCACCACCACGACCACCGGGGCATCGCCGCGCCGGATCGGCACCGGCAGTGCGACCCCGGACGCGGTCCGGCGGTCGGCCCGCCAGCGCAGGGCGTAGCCGATCAGCGTGGCGGGCTGGCCGTACCGCGCGATGTCGGTCTCCAGCGACGGCACCGGGAAGAGGCGCGCCAGCGCGGCCGCCCATCGCCCCTGCCCCGACAGGACGACGGCGCTGCCAAGCCCCAGCGGCAGGACCAGCAGCGCCAGCACGGCGACGCTCGGCTCGCCCGGCAGGATCGTCGGCTCGACCGCGTACCAGGCGGCGACCAGCGCCAGCGCGACGCCGATCGGCACCGCCATGCGGGGGTCGCCGAGTGGACGGGTGTAGTAGAGCTCCGGATGGCGCGGCACCTGCCGCAGCAGGGCGAAATCGCTGAAGACCAGCGGCTCTCCGATGACGTTCCGTTTCAGCCGGCTGATCACGGTGAGGATCAGGACCGTCAGGATACAGGAGGCGCCGGCCAGCCAGGGGCGCCAGGAGAACTGGAACCAGAAGGCCGTGACCAGCGCGTACCCGGTGAAGCGGAGCGCGAGGTCGCGGGAGCGCAGGCTGACCGGACGCGCCCCGGCGCCCTCGCGCGCCTCGATGGCGAAACTGACGAGCAGGGCGAGGACGAGGCTGAACAACGGGGTCATGGCGGGCCTCAGCGCTTCCGGTCCGGGAATCGCTCGACGCCGCGCCGCGTGCGCAGGCGTCTGATGATCGGGTTCAGCAGGGCGTAGCGGGCCCGCATCGTGAGGATCGCGGTCCGGCTCAAGGCGAGGCGGGAGGGGCCGGCTGCGTCCCGGGCCGCCGCGAGGCGGTCGAGCAGCTGCTCGGCCGAGCACGGCTTGAGGCAGACCGGATCGAGGTAGAGCGGGTAGAGCAGCAGAGCGCCGGCGACCAGTTCGTCGAGGGCGAGCCGCCGGCCGCGATCCGCCTCGGGGGCCAGATCCTCGGTCAGGCCCCAGCCCGCGTAGAAGGGACGCCCGTGGACCGCGACGGAGAGGCCGCGGATCAGGGCTTCGAACCCGGCGAGGGAGGTCATCGTCTCCACGTGGTCGGTCCGATCGAGCAGGTCGACGATGGACAGGCCGCCGACGATCCGGTCGGCGAGGGTCAGCGCCTCCTCCTCCGGGATGGCGCCGGTGCGAAAGCCCGCTTCCACGTCGGGGTGCGGCTTGTAGAGCAGGAAGGCGTCGGGATTCCGGGCGCGCGCAGCCCGCAGCAGGTCGCGGTTCGAACGCACCACCGGCGAGCCGTGCATGACCGAAGCGTCGTCCTCGACCTGCCCGGGGACGAGCACGATCCGGCGATCCGTCGGCCAGTCGCCGGACGCATCGGCGAGCCCGACATTGTACTTCGTCAGGCGCCGGGCGATCACGAGTTCGCGCAGGGCCTTGGCGCGGGCGACGAGTTCGGGCGGGAAGGTCGAGGTCCGGAGGAGAAAGGCCAGCCGGCTCTCCGTGCGCGGATCGTAGTAGATCCCGCGGTCGTCGACGACGATCGAAGCCCCGGGGGCGAGGCCGGCACCGAGTCCGACCGAGCGCAGGAAGCCGTCCTCGACCCGCGCGAGCGGGATGCCCGCCTCGGCGCAGAGGGGCGCCAGCCGCTCCGGCATCCGCGTGGCCCAGACCCGGACCTGGGCCTCGTGCCGGCGCGCGGCCGCGACCGCGTCCTCGGCCGACATGGTGTGGATGGGCGGCCCCTCCGGGCCGACCATGAAGGCATCCAGCACCCGGCGCTTCCAGCCCGAGATGCCGACCAGCACCGTCCGGGTGCCGTTGTCGGCGAAGCGCTCGCGCAGCCAGGCGACCCGGTCGAGACAATCCGAGAAGCCGATCGGCGCCCGCGTCCAGGGATCGAAATAGTGGAGGCCGGCGCCATAGCGCAGGGCCAGGAGGTCGCTCGTCTCCGGAGGCGCAGCGCCGTCGCCGGGCCGGACGACGTCGCATCCGGCGAGACGCGCCTCGCAGGCCTGCGCCCAATCGCCGACGAACACGGTTCGGAGGCGGTCGAACAGCGCCCAGGGATCGATGGGCTCCCGCAGGACCCGTATGCGCGGAGACAGCTGCGATGACAGGTTCGGACAGCCGGCCGAGCCCGCGACGACGAAGGCACCGTCCGGCCGCGCCGCGAGCACCCGCCTCACGAAGGCCGCCAGCGTCACGGCGGACCGGGCGACCGCGCCCTCGGCGAGGATCAGGGCCGGATCGCTCAGGCCCGCCAGGGCGCCGGAAATCGTCGACGCGTTCGCGCGGGGAAACCGGTTCGCCCCGAAGGTGCGCGCCCGGATCAGGGCTGCGGCGTCGACCGCGGCCGCGCCAACGGGCGCCCCGCCCCGACTGATCCGCAGGCTCGCCAACCCGGACTTCGGGGTATCGTAGGGCGACAGCAGCGGGCCGGACCCGACGATCGCGGGTTTTCCGAAGCGCGACAGGGCGGAACGGAAGGGGCTGTCCTCCCAGACCACGGGTGCCGCGCCCGGCCGCCAGCGCGACGCGAAGTCGACGCCCAGGGCCGCCGCGATCTCGGACCGCAGGGCCTGGACGCTCCCGCCTGTGGACAACAGGGATTGCGGTGACTTCAGGGTCATGCACGCTTTCGGATCGCCGTAACCGGCCGCTGCCTTAGCATTATCCCAGCGCCGAGGGGCGAGCCTTGGGCCGAACCGGCTCGACAACGCTAAGGTCGATTTCCGGCGGAGCGTTGCGGCCGCGCCACATCCCCCGCAAATTCCGCCTCGGCCCTACGAGCGCCCAATTGCTGGGATGGGAGTCCCGTGCGACGGATTTCACCGTCCAGGGTGGCCCGCCAAGGAACGGGCGCAGGAGCAGGCGTCGACGAGTATGCTTCAGCCCCGCGCAGACATGCATCATCAGGCCGACCTGCATCGCGACGGACCGGCGACATTCCTCTTCCTCCAGGGACTCGCTTCCCCGTTCTTCGCGGATCTCGGTCGCGCCCTCGAGGCGCGCGGCCACCGGGTGCGGCGCATCAACTTCTCGTCCGGCGACTGGTTGTTCTGGCGCCTGCCGTCCGACAATTACCGGGGCAGCTTCGACAAGTGGGGGGCCTACGTCGCGGACTACGTCCGCGCGCACGGCGTGACCGACATCGTCCTGTTCGGGGATTGCCGACCCTATCACGTGGCCGCTCGGGCCGCGGCCCAGCCCTTCGGCGTGCGCTTCCACGTCTTCGAGGAGGGCTACCTCCGGCCGAACTGGATCACCTGCGAGCTCGGCGGCGTGAACGGGAATTCGGCCCTTCCGAAGACCGCGGACGAGGTCCGCGCCGTCGCCCGGCGCCTGCCGCAGCCCGGCCGCGCGATGCCGTCCAGCGGCGACATGGCCCGGCGCAGCCTCTGGGATGTCGCCTACAACATCGCGAATTTCGGCTTTCCCTATTTCTTCCCGCATTTCCGCAGCCACCGGCCGCATCACATCGCGGTGGAATATGCCGGCTGGATCAAGAAGTTCTCCCGGCGCGCCCATACCCGGCGCGAGGCGGCACGCCTGAACGAGGCCTACACGGCCATCGGCGTCGACTACTTCCTGCTGCCGCTCCAGCTCGACAGCGACTATCAGATCCGCGTCCACTCCCCGTTCCTCGGGGTGGAGGGCTTCATGGACCGGACCATCGCCTCCTTCGCGGCCCATGCCCCGGCACCCGCCCGCCTGCTGATCAAGCTGCATCCCCTCGACAGCGGCCTGATCAACTGGCGCAAATACGCCCGGCACTCGGCCCGGCGCCACGGGGTCAACGACCGCCTCGACATCATCGACGGCGGCGACCTGCCGAGCCTGATCGCCGGCAGCCGCGGCGTCGTGCTGATCAACAGCACGGTCGGGATGCTCTCCCTCGAACTCGGGCGCCCGACCTGTGCCGCGGGCAACGCGATCTACAACTTTCCGGGGCTGACGCATCAGGGCGGGGTCGATTCGTTCTGGACCGCCCCGACGCCGCCCGACGCCGAGCTGATGACCGATTTCCGGCGCGTCGTCCTGCACCGCTCCCAGGTCAACGGCGGCTTCTTCTCCCAGGCGGCCATCGCGCGCGCGATCGCCGGGACCATCCCGCGCCTGGAAGCGACGCTGCCGGCCGCGGCCCTGGCCGCCGCCCGCGCGAACCGCGCCGAGGGCAGCGAGCCGCAGGAACTGGCGCCGGTCTATTGATCCGCTCCGGCCGGCCGCGCTAGCAGTCCCGATGCCTGTCATCCTGATCACCGGTGCGTCGAGCGGCATTGGCGCCGCCCTCGCCCGTCACTATGCCGAGCCCGGGACGACGCTGATCCTCCAGGGCCGCGACCGGCCCCGCCTCGAGGGAATCGCCGAGGCCTGCCGTGCCCGGGGCGCCGTCGTCGAGACCGAGCGCCTCGACATCCGCGAGCGCGAAGCCGTCGCGGCCTGGCTCCGGCGCGCGGACCTGACCCACGCCCTCGACCTCGTCATCGTCAACGCGGCGATCAACGGCGGCGATCCGGGTGGGGACGTCGAGACCGAGGCGATGGCCTTCGAGACCGTGGAGGTGAACCTCCTCGGGGCCCTGAACGTCACCCTGCCCTGCGTGACGCTGATGCGGGCCCGCGGGCGCGGGCAGATCGCCCTGGTCTCGTCCCTGGCGGCCTTCGCCCCACTGCCCGACGCCCCCGCCTACAGCGGCACCAAGGCGGCTCTGCTGGCCCACGGCCTCGCGCTCCGGGAGAAGCTGAAGCCCCACGGCGTGCGCATCAACGTGGTCACGCCCGGCTACGTGAAGACCGCGATGGGCGGCGAGTACCAGGGCTGGCGGCCCCTCGAGATCAGCGCCGAGGACGCGGCGCGCCGCATCGCGCGCGGCCTGGCGAAGGACAGGGACATCGTCGCCTTCCCGTGGCTCCTCGCGGCGGGCGCGCGCGGTGCGGCGCTGCTGCCGGAGTTCCTGCGGCGCCTCGGCATGAGCGGCTTCACGTTCAAGATCCGGGTCGGGCGGTGAACCGGCCCCGCATCGCCCTGTTCGTCCTCGAGGCCTTGCCGAATGCCCGCGCCGTGCGCCGCTTCGTCCGCGACCACGCGGGCGACATCGCCTTCGTCGGCCTGTCCAATGCCGAGCGTCCGAGCTCCGGCGGACTCGTCGGTCAGGTCCGCCGACATCTCGCCCGTTCGGGCCCGGGCATCCTGCCCTATCTCGGGGTCAATTTCGGCCTGCCCGACCTGCTCGCGCCGCTCTCGCCCCTGGCCCGCCGGCTGACCGGCACCGGCGAGGCGGCCGGGGCGACGCCGCTGAAGGCGCTCTGCCGCGGCCTCGGCATCCCGACCCTGAAGGTCGACTACGTCGACGGGCCGGAGGTGGCGCAGGCCTTCGACCGGCACGCCCCCGACCTCATCGTCACCTTCCACTTCGACCAGATTCTCTCGGGCGCGACCCTGGCGCGGGCCCCCCTCGGCGGCCTGAACGTCCATCCCGGCCTGCTGCCGCGCCATCGCGGGCCGGTGCCGACCATCCACGCCCTGGCCGAGGCCGAACCGGCCTTCGGGGTCACGATCCATCGCCTCGCGGTCACGATCGATGCCGGGGCGATCCTGGCGCAGGAGGCGGTGCCCCTCCCCGGGGACACGACCGCGACCCGCGCCGCGGTGGTGCTGCACGAGCACGGCCGGGTGCTGCTCGACCGGGCCCTCGCGGATCTCGCGGATGGCCGCCTCGCTGCCGGCACGATCGCACCGATCCTGCCCTATTGCCCCTTCCCCGACCGGGAGTTGCTCAAGGGGCTGCGCCGTCGCGGCCGCAGGCTCACGGACGGGCGGGATCTGCGGGACGCCCTGGCGCTGAGCGCCCGGGCCTGATCCGGCGCCCACCCTCGGGGAGGACGGGCGCCGGATCGCCGTCCTATCGCGAAAACTTCTTGTACTTGATCTTCTTCGGCATCAGCGAATCGGCGCCGAGGCGACGCTTCTTGTCCTCCTCGTAATCCGAGAAGTTGCCCTCGAACCACTCGACGTGGCTCTCGCCCTCGAAGGCGAGGATGTGGGTGGCGATGCGGTTCAGGAACCAGCGATCGTGGCTGATGATGACGGCGCAGCCGGCATAATCCTCCAGCGCCTCCTCGAGCGCCCGCAGGGTCTCCATGTCGAGGTCGTTGGTGGGCTCGTCGAGGAGCAGCACGTTCGCGCCGCCCTTCAGCGTTCGCGCGAGGTGAACGCGGTTGCGCTCACCGCCCGAGAGGGTGCCGACCTTCTTCTGCTGGTCGGAGCCCTTGAAGGCGAAGGCGGCGCAATAGGCGCGGGAATTGATCTCGCGCTTGTTGAAATAGATGATGTCGTTGCCGCCGGAGACCTCCTGCCAGACCGTGGCGTTCGGATCGAGGGCGTCGCGCGACTGGTCGACGTAGCCGAGATGGACGGTCTCGCCGACGGAGATGGTGCCGCCGTCGGGCTTTTCCGCACCGGTGATCATCTTGAACAGGGTCGTCTTGCCGGCGCCGTTCGGGCCGATCACGCCGACGATGCCGCCGGGCGGGAGCTTGAAGGACAGGTCCTCGATCAGCAGCCGATCGCCGAAGGCCTTGTTCAGGTGCTCGAACTCGATGACGTTGTTGCCGAGCCGCTCGTCGATCGGGATGACGATCTGCGCCGAGGCGTCGATCTTGTCCTGGGATTTCGCCACCAGCTCCTCGTAGCGGGTGATGCGGGCCTTCGACTTCGACTGGCGGGCCTTCGGCGAGGCGGCGATCCACTCCTGCTCGCGGTTGATCGCGCGCTGGCGGGCCATGTCCTCGCGACCCTCCTGCTGGAGCCGCTTCTGCTTCTGCACCAGCCAGGCCGAGTAGTTCCCCTCGTAGGGATAGCCGCGGGTGCGGTCGAGCTCGAGGATCCAGCCCGTCACGTTGTCGAGGAAGTAGCGATCGTGGGTCACGATCAGGATCGCGCCGGGATACTGGCGCAGATGGCCTTCGAGCCAGTTCACCGTCTCGGCGTCGAGGTGGTTGGTCGGCTCGTCGAGGAGGAGCAGCTCCGGCTCCCAGAGCAGGAGCTTGCACAGAGCCACGCGGCGGCGCTCGCCGCCCGAGAGGGTGGCGACCGGCTGCTCGTCGCTCGGGCAGCCCAGGGCCTCCATGGCCTGGTCGACCTTGGAGTCGAGCTCCCAGAGGTTCGCCGCCTCGATCTTGTCCTGGAGGGCGGTCATCTCGTCCGCCGTCTCCTCGGAATAGTTCATGGCGAGTTCGTTGTAGCGGTCGAGCAGCGCCTGCTTCTCGGCGACGCCCTCCATGACGTTCTCGCGCACGGACTTGTTGGGATCGAGCTGCGGCTCCTGCGGCAGGTAGCCGACGCGCGCGCCCTGCGCGACGAAGCCCTCGCCGGTCCAGTCCTTGTCGATGCCGGCCATGATCTTGAGTAGGGTCGACTTGCCCGAGCCGTTGATACCCAGGACGCCGATCTTCGCATCCGGGTAGAAGGACAGGTTGATGTTGTCGAGGACCTTCTTGCCACCCGAATAGGTCTTGGTCAGACCCTTCATGTGGTAGATGAATTCGCGCGCCATGGTGGTATCCCTGTCGTGTCGGCGGTCCGGCGCGTCCTGCGCCTCGACCGTCGGAATCGTCGTGTGCGTGGTCCCGCGGCTGCGCCGAGTCGAGCCGGCCCGCGCACCGCGCGGTCTGCGCCGATGCGGCCGGACCTCGGGCGCTCGCCGTCGTCGAACCGCTTCGCGTGAGAGTGTTGCGCCGGAGTATCAGGGCGGCGACCGACCGGCAAGAACAGGGCGGAGAAGAACCGCGCCGCGGGAAACGCAGGCCCGTCGCCGCGTCAGGCGAAGGGGTTCCTCACCGTCTCGGTGGGCGTGGAGGCGTCCGCCACCCGTTCGGGCAGCGGCTCCGCCTCCAGGGCCGCGACGATGGCGGCGACGATGGCGGCCAGGGCTCGTGCGCGCTCCAGCCCCGCGGCGTCCCGCGGCAGGTCGAGGCTGCCGTGGAGAGCGATCCGCTCGCTGCCGTTCTCGATCGAGAGGCCGCCGATGGTCTGGACGGCCGCGTCGTCGGCATAGGGCGCGAACCGGTCGGGGCTCTTCGGCGCTGCTGGCTTCGGCATCTCGACACCCTTTCTCAGAAGATGGCGCGCATCAGGTCGCGCCAGAGACGCCGCAGCGCCCGATGCAGCTCGGCCTTGGCCCAGGCCTCGAACGAATCCGGCTCCGGCGAGCGGCGGCGCGGACGGTCGTCCCCGTCCGGATCGCCCCGGGAATAGGCGCGCGGCTCCGGCAGATCCATGGTCTTCGCCTTCGCGGCCGGGGCCAGCGTCGGGAACACGTCGAGCCCCGAGACCGCCCGCAGGGCGTCGAGGGAGACCGCCTGCCAGGGTGGATCGTCCCGGTTCGCCAGGAGGTAGGCGCCCGCCTCCCCGGTCGCCGGGTCGTAGAGGGCCTTGAAGATCTGCGTCGGCACCAGCACGCGCCCGTTGATCGCCTGGACGGCGTCGCCCGCGTAGATCGGCCCGGTCACCACGAAGAGGGTGCCGCGGCGGGTGGCGAGGCGGCGCACGCTCTCCTCGATCGCCGCCCAGAGGCCGCGATTCAGGGCCCTGTCCTGGGGCACGATGTTGGCCAGGCTGAAGGATTGTGCCTGGGCTACCCCCGTCGGCATGTCGCCGGCCGGCGCCATGTGGCCGCGGTCGTAGCCGCTGTGGACGTAATCCTCCAGCCGCGCGCGGTCGGCCGCCGGCAGCGCCTCCTCGTCGTGGAAGGCGTCGACCCGGTCGACCCGGCGGGCCGCCGCGACGCTGTCCCGAGTCAGGCGCTCGGCCGCGTAGATCGGCGTCCGCGACAGGCCGGAATAGAGGAGTGCGAAGGCCTCGTAGCACAGTGGCACCGCGCGCTCGGCGAGCTTCGGGTTGGTGATCTCCGGCCGGCGCCCATCCGCAAACGAATCGGCGCAGCCCTCGGCGGAAGCCGCGGCGGGCGCGGCCAGGAGGAACGCCGGGAGCAGGAGAACGAGGGCGCGCCCCATCATGGCAGACCGCTCAGAAGCAGACCCGGACCTTGCGCACCCCCTCCGGGGTCGCCCGCGTGCGAAAGCCGCACGGCCGGCCCAGGCTCCCCTCGAAGGGGCGCACATCGCGATCGGCCGGACCCGGGCCGGCCTGGACACCGCAGGTGCCGGGCGTCCCGCACGGGAACGTGAAGGGCGCGACCGGAGCGTGCCGGCGCACCAGGGTGGGATCGGCCGAGGCCCCCGCCGCCCGCGCGGGAACGCTCACGGGCGCCAGGATCAGCGCGAGGCCGGCGAGGAATCTGAGGAGCGGCATAACCTGCCTCGTTGCGGGTGCGGCGGACGGGAAAAGCCGGACGCCCCGTTGATCGGAGCGGACGGGGCGATTAACTGCCGGAGTTCGGGCGCCGGCGCCAGCATCTCCGAAGTCACGTCTTCGGTCTCGGAGTTGTCCCTCGGATTTCTTCCCGCAGCCCGATTTTCGGAATGGTATTGCAGGCCTTCCACGGTCTGTGGGAAAGCGCAGACAGCCACTGGCGTGGCAAAGCTGCGTAATGACGTTATAAGTGCGATCGAAGGGCCCCGGTTTCGTCTTGGGGCATGCACCGTTCGAGGGTCGGCCCGCGCAGAGCGCTGGCGATGGGCCGGATCGGGCGGGTGTCAGCGAACGAACGGGTGTGGATTCAGTGTCACGGCAAGAAACCTCGCAAGACAAGCTTCCGCAGGCGTCTGGTCCTGCGCGGTCGGTGAGTTCGTCGGAGGCGACGGCGATCCTGGACGGTCTGGGGGAGCCTTCGGCGCTGCGTCT
>NZ_JBYSXL010000061.1:0-28286 GCF_058782155.1 Methylobacterium sp. FW306-05-D | reverse complement strand
CCACCGGAGCGATCCCCGTGACCTATCCCGCCCTGACGGCCTTCTACGCGGCCGTGTTCGCGCTCCTCTATGTCGGGCTCTCGTCCTGGGTGGTCGCCGGCCGCCTGTCGGCGGACGTCCTGCACGGGGATGGCGGGAACCAGACCCTGGAAAAGCGCATCCGCGCGCAGGGCAATTTCGGGGAATACGTGCCCCTGGCCCTCCTCCTCGTCGCCCTGCTGGAAGCCGCAGGCGGCGGTGCGACGCTGGTCCGCAGCCTCCTGATCGTGCTGCTGGTCGCCCGCGTGCTGCACCCGTTCGGAATATTCGCGCCCAAGAACTCGCCCCGGCAGTTCGCCTGCCGTGGGGGTGGAATCCTGGCGACCTTCGCGGTCATCGCCGTCGCGGCCGTCGCCCTCCTGCTTCGGGTCGGCTGAGGCTCGGGGCGACCCGGGTCCCGGTGCGCCCCCCGCCGAAGCGCCGGTCGCTCTCCGGTGCCGAAGCGCCTCGACCAGGTTCATCGGTGGATAGCGGCAGAAGCAACCTTCACGTTGTGTACCGCTACCTTTCACGATTAAGAACGATTCCGAAGTCAGCCGGTCGGTGCATCCAGCGTCGACGCCGCCTCAAGGATCGTCATGCGTTCGAAGAGCATCCCATACGTCCTCGCATTCAGCGCAGCCTTTGCTGTCGCGAGTGTCGCACCGGCCCGAGCCGAGGAGGCGACGACTGCCGAGCAGACCATCAACGTCATGAACAAGCTTTTCGGAACCCATCCCGGCAAGCGCGCGAACCATGCCAAGGGCGTCGTCGCCGAGGGCAGCTTCACGCCCTCGCCCGATGCGGCGCGGATCAGCAAGGCGTCCCTGTTCCAGGGGCCGGCCGTTCCGGTGACGATCCGCTTCTCGGACGCCACCGGCGTGCCGACGATTCCGGATGGTTCGAAGAACGCCAACCCGCACGGGATGTCGCTCAAGTTCAAGCTCGCCGACGGCTCGGACATGGACGTCGTCCTGAACGCGCTCAAGTATTTCCCCGTCGCCACCGGCGAGGCCTTCCGCGACCTGCTGCAGGCGGTCGCCGACAGCGGTCCCGATGCGGCCCACCCGACCGCGCTGGAGCGCTTCACCCAGACCCATCCGGCGGCGGCCACGGCCGGTGCCACGGCCAAGACCCCGTCGAGCCTGGCGCGGCAGACCTATAACGGGGTGAACGCCTTCGTCTTCGTCGACAAGGACGGCAAGCGCCAGCCGTTCCGGTTCCGGTTCGTGCCGGTCCAGGGGGAGGACATCCTCTCGCCCGAGGAGGCCGCCAAGCGCGCGCCGGACTACCTGATGGCGGAGATCGGGCCCCGGATCGCCAAGGAGCCGGCCCGCTTCACCGTCCAGGCGCAGCTCGCCGCGGCGGGCGACCCGACCAACGACGCCACCAAGCCCTGGCCCGACGACCGCACCTTCGTCGACCTGGGAGTCCTGACGGTCTCCAAGGTCGTCCCCGACAGCGCCGAGGCCGAGAAGGCGCTGCTGTTCATGCCCAACGCCCTCACGGACGGCGTCGAAGTCTCCGACGACCCCCTGATCGACGCGCGGGTCCAGGCCTACGCGGTCTCGTTCGGGCGCCGCAGCCAGTAGGGCCCTGCACCGCCGGGCGCCCGCTCAGCGCGTGGTCCCGGCGGCCGGCGCGGCGGGTGACCCGGTCCGCGCGGGCGCCGTGTCCGATCCCGGGCCGGAGCGGCGGCTGCCATCCTCAGTGGCTCCCGAGCCGCTGAGCCCCCCTGCCCCGACGCTCGTGGGTCCCGACCCGCCCCGGGTCTCCGAACCGGACCGGGCCGTCCCGCCGGTGTCGCCGGCCTTGCCGGTGCCCTCGGCGGCGGCCAATCCGGTCAGGCTGAGAAGCATGGCGCCTGCGAGGAGGGCCAGGTGGGGGGTACGAATGGGCATGCTCACGCGATCTCCGTCGTCCGCCGGATTGTCCCGACCTGCCTGAGAAGCCTCGTTCGCCCCGGGCTGTTCCGCTGCCAGACCGAGTAAACTCCATCGACGCCGCATCGCAGCCGGGTCCGCGGGCGCGGCGCTCGGGCTTCCCCGGAGACCCGGACGGGATCGGGGGCCCCCGAACGGGTGCCCAGCCCAGACCCGACGCGCCCTGCTTCTCCCGGCATCAGGCGATGATCGTGAAGTCCTGGTACTTGAGGAGCGCGTTGTTCGAGAACGTCGCCACCTGGATGGCGGCGGCGCTTCCGCTGCCGTCGGCGTCCCAGCCCAGGGTATGCGAGCTCGTACTGAACACGAACTCCGCGTGGGCCTTCGTCGCGACCCCGGCCAGACTCGATTCGAACCAATCGCTCGCGAGGGCACCGATGGCGAGTCCGTAATCGGAGGCGTGGACCGCGAGCTTGTCGCCCTGCGCGGAGTTGAAGTCCGTCATCCGGTCGACGCCACGGCCGAAGGCGTTGAAGATGAAGGTGTCGGCGCCGAGGCCGCCGGTCAGGACGTCGTTGCCCCACATGCCTTCCAGCGTGTCATTGCCATCGCCGCCCGAGAGGGTGTTGGCGGCGCTGTTCCCCTTGAGGACGTTCGCCAGGGCGTTGCCCGTTCCGTTGATCGCCGTCGTGCCGGTCAGGACGAGGTTCTCGACATTCGTCGGCAACGTGTAGGTGACCGAGCTCTGCACCGTGTCGATGCCCGCATTGGCGGCCTCGACGGCTTTGTCCGCCACGTTGTCGACGATGTAGGTGTCGTTTCCGCCGAGGCCCTGCAGGGTGTCGGCCCCGGCGCCCCCGTTCAGCACGTCGCCGCCGTCGGTCCCGATGATCGTGTCGCTCCCGGACGTTCCGACCGGCGCCGCCGAGAGGACGACGGAGACGTTGTGCTGCCCGAGGCCGTTCAGGGTGAGATCGAGGGTGTTGCCCGACAGGGACGCCCCGTCCGCGCCGGTGATCTGGACGAGTTGCCCGGGATGGGACTTCAGCTGGATGAGGTCGTGCCCCTCGCCCACCACCGAGTAGGCAAGGTTGCTGCCGTCGCCGGTCACGGTGAGGAGGTCGGACCGGTCGGCCAGGTTCGTCAGGTGGGTGACGTCGTCCGGCGTTCCGTCGAGGGCGATCTTGAAGGTGCCGCCCGCCTTCGGCACGAAGACGCTGTTGCTGTCATAGGCGTACCAGCCGGCGACGTTCTTGATGGTGTGACCGGTGCCGACATCGAGGGCGAACTTGCCGAGATCGCCGGCCGCGGTCGTCGCCGTCGCGGTGAGGACGTTCGAGGCCGCATCGAAGCTGTAGCCCACATCCGACTTCTCGAAGGTCGCGGAGCGCTGGGCGAGATCGGCCAAGGTCACGAATTCCGAGCCCGCCTGGGCCGCCCGCGCGATGAAGTCGGTGAACATCTGCTGGGTGTAGCCGGCGTCGGTCGTATCGGTCAGCCAGTCCGTCGGGCCGTAATCGTGCCAGGGCCAGACGACGATCGGCAGGTCGGAATGCGCGGTCAGCGTGCCCCATTCCTTGGCCCAGGCCGCCGTGGCCTGGGCTGCCGTCAGATGCTGGTAGCCCACGAGGGTGAAGTCGAAGGAGGTGTCGGGCGCGATGTAGACCGACTTCATGTCCGCGGCCGCGGGACTGAGGTAGCCGATCGCCCCGGGATAGCCGGCGCCGATCAGGGACGCTCCGCCCGAGATGTAGGGGTAGTACTGGGCGATCTGCCGGGCGGTCGCGAGGGTTTCGGACGCACCCGGAATGGCGGCACCGATGTTCGTGAGCCCGAGCTGCTGCTCGATGATGGCGCGGGACTGCTGGAACTCGGACTGGAACTGCGCCGCCGTGAGGAGATTCGTGTTTTCGGGATGGGTGAGCGAATGCGAGCCGATCTCGTTCCCCATGGCCAGCATCTGGTTGTAGTACTTCTTCGAATAGGTCCAGTCGGTGGTCTCGCCGTTGGCCGGATCGTTGCCGATATCGATGTAGTAGGACCCGACGAAATTGTAGGCCTGTTTCCACTGCGTGAGGATCGGCAGGAGCCTGTCGTAGATGCCCGGCCCCGAGTCCGGCCGGACATCGTCGGTATACATGGCCTGATCCATGTCCACCCGGGCGGCGACGATGGCCTTGTCGCGGCTCATGTGCAGGCTGACATCCGGTCCCGTCGCCGGCTGCATCGTCCAGTCCAGGGCATGGCCGAGCATGTTGTTGTCCGCCAGCATGCCGTCCGTCGCGAAGTGGACGTTCCGGCCGCCCGTCTGCGTCGCCATCACGGCGATGTGCGACTGCCCGTTCACCGTCTGGTTGGCCAGGGTCGTGCCCAACCCGTCCGTGCTGGTGAAGTAGGACGTGCTCACGTTGGTGTACTGGTGGATCGACTGGCCGGCGGTATAGCCGTTCATGACCGGGTTCGTCGTCGCGGCCGCCGTGACGTCGACGTTCGCGCCGTTGACGCCGTCGACCCGGCTGACATCCAGCAGCGCCTTCATCCGTGCGTAGGAATCGCCGGAGAGCGGCTGGTTCTTCTCGTCGTTGGTCATGAAGTCGCCGGCGGTGATGATGCCGACGTGGTAGGCCTTCTCCAGGGTCGTCAGCGTATCGGTGATCGCACCGACCTTGGCGGCCGCGACGTTCCGGAAGGACGGAAAGATCAGCGCGTCGTAATTCGCGAGCTTCGTCAGGTCCGTGAGATCCGCCTCGGACAGGAGGTCGTAGGGCACGCCGGCCGCCGTGGCCTGGTTCTGCGCGGCCATGAACAGCTGCGAATAGGCCATCGGGCTGAAGTAGTTCGCGGCCGTCGACTCCGAATAGACGATCCCGACCTTGTGGCCCGTATAGGTCCGGGCGGGCAACGAAGCCGGGTCGGTGAGGGTGTAGGGTCCCGCGCCGTAATCCCCGGGGAGGAAGACGCTGTTGTTCACGTCGGCGAGGACGTTCAGGCCCTTGGTCCCCCCGATCTGCGCCGCCGACAGGCTGAGTTCCAGGACGGTGTGGTCGGCATTGTAGGCGTAGGTCAGCGGCGTCGCCGAGACGAGGGTCTGTCCGTCCGCGCCGGTGTAGAGGTAGGGCTTGCCGTCGGCCGCGATGTTGATGTTGTAGTCGTAGCCCTTGTACAGGCCCCAGATGCCGTACCCGGTCGCGGTGTTCTTGTCGGTGTCCAGCCAGATCGTCGTGTAGGTGCCGATGGAGGTTCCGATGGGCGCCTGGATGGCGAAGGTCAGGGTTCCGCCGGACAGGTCGCCGTAGAGGCTGTATCCCGCCGTCGTGGTTCCTGCGGGATTGAGGCGGCTGGCGGACGACCAGTCGGTCAGGTTTCCATCGATAGCGTACATGATAGGCCGGCCTCCCCGTTCGTATCAGATCGCAGCGCATGAGCGACGACCCGGGCCAGCGCCCCTTCAGAAGGCTGGGCCCGATGTCTCCAATGGCAACGCCACCTGACTATTCAAATATTCATCGATGCAAATCATCGGTTTCACACCCTATGTACCGGTTTGATCCTCGTCCATAAATCAGCAAATGGGATTAGATCTTGATCCCTACGGGTTCTGTTCCGCCAAGCCGAAGCAGTATCCCGCCCGGACTGGGATCGGGACCGGTGGTCGTCGGCACGTTCGCGAAGGGGGCGCCGCCAGGCGCACGCGCTGCGGCGCCGGTCGCGCCGGTGCGGAGAGCCGGCACCTGCGGGCGATCTCAGGCGCGGGCGGCCTGGCGCGCCTCGGCATAGAGGGCCTCGCAGCGCGTCAGCCAGAGATCGCGGCCGAACAGGCGCAGGACCCGCGCGTGCGGGACCGTCCGGGGAATGGCGAGGGCGTCGCCGATCGCCCGGGCCAGCGCCGGCACGTCGTCCGGGGGCGCGAGATGTCCGGCCTCGCCGACGACCTCCGCGGCCGCCCCCATGGCGATGCCCGCCACCGGCACGCCGCAGGCCATGGCCTCGATGGCCACGAGGCCGAAGGGCTCGTCCCAGCAGGGCGTGAACAGGAAGACGGAGGCGCGGCCGATCTCGCCCGCCAGGGCCTCGCCGGAGAGATGGCCGCCGTAGCGGATCGGTCCACCGAGCCGCGGGGCGATCCGCGCATCCCAGTAGGCGCGGTCCTCGATCGGACCGAACAGGGTCAGGGGGATGCCGGCGCGCCGGGCCGCCGCGACGGCGAGATGCGTGCCCTTGAAGGGCGCGATCCGCCCGGACCAGGCGGCACCGCCGTCCCCGCGTTCCCGAAAGGGCCAGGTCGCGGGATCGACGGCGTTGTGCAGCACCGACACCTGCGGCGGAGCACCCTCGGGCCACCAGGTCCTGCGCTGGGCCTCCGAGGTCACGGTGATCCGATGGCCCGGCACGAGGCTGTCCTGCACGAACCAGCGCAGGGCGTCGTAGGGCGGCACGTGCAGCGACGTGACGGTGGGCACGCCCGCGAGACGCCGGCGCTCCAGGGGCAGGCGGCTCAACGCATTGTTGTGCAGCACGTCGAAGCCGCCGGCCGCGATCCGGTCGCAGGCGGCGGCATAGCCGGCATCCACGTGCGCCTTGAGCCCGGCATCGCCCCGGTGCTCGAGGCCCGGGAAGCTGCGCTCGTGGTGGACCGGGATCACCGGGTCGATGGAAAAGCGCGGGTCGCTGTCCCCGGCGGCGAACAGCACCACCTCGTGTCCCCGCGCCGTCAACCCCTCCGCCAGGACCCAGGCGTGGGCCTCCATCCCGCCCGCGAAGGGGCGCGCCACGGGATGGCGCAGATGGGCGAGGAGCGCGATTCTCACGCGGTCGCCGTCGCGGAGCCTTGCGCTTCGAGGAAGCGGATCACGGAGGCGGCGTTGCTGTAGGGCTGGTGGCTCTGCTGCCCGGTCAGCGCGAAGTCGTCCGCATCGGGGCGGCGCAGGATGCGGATCGGCCGGTCGGGGGCGTCGTCGATCAGCCCCATCACCTTGAAGGCGTAGAGCCAGTGCCCCATCGTGCGGTAGCCCCACTTGGCCTCGAACAGCTCGGCGTTGCGCACGACGCTGTCGAGGTGATGAACCGGCGGCATGTGATGGGGGTGGTACTGGTGGTAGGCCAGCCCGCCCTTCATCCAGGCGATGGGGATGCCCGCCTGGTCGAGGATCTTGCCGAAATCCGTGTCCTCCCCGCCGTAGCCGGTGTAGCGCTCGTCGAAGCCGCCGCAGCTTAAGAAGGTGGCGCGCCGGATGGCGAAGTTCAGGGACCAGAAGCAGCGGTAATCCGGGCAGATCTCCAGGCCGGCGGCCGGCGGCCCCCGGCGGTCGGAATGGCGCTCGGCGACCGCCGCGAAGGCGTCGCAGGTCCAGGCCCCCGCCGTGGCGCGCTCGGGCAGGTGGAGGACCTCGCCCATCAGCAGGCCGTCGAGCTCGTCGAGGCCGCGCGCGTAGTCGGCCACGAGGTCGGGGGCCGGAATGCAGTCGACGTCGAGGAAGACCAGGGCGTCGCCGCCGGCGGCCGCGACGCCCCGGTTGCGGGCCGCGGCCAGCGGCAGCTCGCTCCCCGGCACCAGGATCTGGCGGACCGGGAAGGCGACCTCGGGCAGGTCGTAGGGCGCGTCCTGCATCACCGCCACGATGAACTCGGCGGGCGCTTGGCTCTGGCGCTCCAGGCCCAGGAGCACGTTGCGCAGGTGCGCCGGGCGTCCCTTGGCCAGGGTCACGACGGAAACGGTGGGCATGGGGCGGTCTGGCTCCGGGGGGGTTCGCGCGCGAGGGCGCATGCCGAGGGATGCGGACGGTCAGCCGGTGGCAACGACCGTGAGGGCGGCGGGCTCCGTCGCGCCGTGCCAGAGTTCGTCGGTCAGGCCCTCGAGCCAGCCGGCGGCGCGGGCGGCGGCGTCCGGCGCGTAGAGGCTGCGCAGGGGGGCCGGGTCGAGGGCGCGGGCGCGGGCGAGGAGGTCGCGCCAGCCCTGGAGATCGCCCGGCCAGACCGGGGCCCGGACGGCGGCCCCGAGCCGGACCAGGGCCTCGGCCTTGCGGGTCTGCTCGCCGAAATAGCGCCATTCGGGCATCACGATCAGGCGTCCGCCGACGCGGGCGACCTCGTGGACCGTGTTGTCGCCGGCGGAGGCCACCACGATGTCGGCGGCGGCGAGGTAGTCGGTCACCGAAGGCACCCAGCCGACCTCGCGCAGGTTCGCGAAATCGGTCTCGTGACCCTCGCGATGGGTCGGCCCGAGGGTGAGCCACAGGGCTTCGGGCACGGCGCGGGCTGCCACCGTCAGGGGAGCGTAGGGCGTGCCGCTGCCCCCGCCCCCGGTCACCGCGACGACGATCTCGCGGTCCGCGTCGAGGCCGAGCCTCGCGCGGGCCTCGGCCCGATCCGGTACCCGGTCGACGCTTGTGCAGAGGCCGCCGCTGTAGAAGGTCTTGGCACGAAGCGCCGCCGGGTAATCGTCCTGCTCCATGCGTTCGTCGAAGGGGGCGAGCATGCCGACGCAGGCCTCGTAGGCGCCGACATGGCCGATATCGGTCCGGTCGCCGTGCATCCGGATCTGCACCGCGGGCACGCTGGCGATGCGCGCCAGCAGCGCGATCTCCGCCGAGACGTCGACCACGAAGAGGCCGACGTCGCGCTCGTCGAGGTGGTCGAGGATTCCCCGCATGGTCCGGCGCATCGCGGTGAGGCCCAGCGGCACGCAGTGCATGACCTGCGGGGTCGGCTCCGCGTAGAGCCGCGGCGTCGGCACGCCCGCGCCGATCATGTTCGGCAGCGGCACGATCTCGATGTCGCGGGAGAATCCGTCGAACAGCTGCGGCCCGGCGGTGAGCACGGAGACGGGCCGGTCCCTGGCGAACTCGGCCGCCACCGCCATCGTACGGTTGGCGTGGCCGCGTCCCTGGTGATGGACGAAGAACGCGATGGGTTTCTTCATGGCTGTCGGGTTCGCGATCCGTCAGGAGAACAGGGCGTCGGGCCGCAGGGCGGCGGCGATCTCGGGGCCGGCCGGCCGGCGCAGGACGCGGATCGCGGGGGCGTCGTCGTCCCAGTCGATCAGGCCGGCGGCCCGGAACTGGCCGAGCCAGTAGCCCATGCACCAGCGCCCGTGCCGGCCCCGAAAGCGCGCGGCGTTGGCCAGGATGGCGTCGAAGTGCTGCAGCGGCGGCACGTGGACGGGATGGTGCTGGTGGTAGGCGCGGGCGTTCCCGACCCAGTAGGTCGGCAGCCCGGAGGCGGCGAGGCGGGCGGCCAGGTCCGTCTCCTCGCCGCCATAGCCGCGATAGGCCTCGTCCATGCCGCCGACGGCGCGCCAGGACCGGGCCGGCAGCGCGAAGGACAGCCCCCAGAGCTGGCCGGGATCGGCCTCCCGGTGCAGACCCTCCGGCGGAATCGCGGGCCGGGCCGGATGGGCACGGCCGAGCCGGGCGAGGGCCGCTTCCTCGGCGGCCTCCTCCGCGGTCAGCCCCGGCGGCAGGTACAGCACTTCGCCGAGGAACAGGCCGTCGGTCTCCATCGCCGCGCGCCGGTAGGCCCCCACGAGGGTGGGCGACGGGATGCAGTCGACGTCGAGGAAGACCAGCAGATCGCCCGTGGCGGCCTCGGCCGCGCGGTTGCGGGCGGCGGCGAGGGGCATCGGCTCCCCGGCCACGTGGCAGTGGCGGACCGGACAGCCCGGGTCCGGCAGCTCGGGCGCGCGGTCCGGCTGCATCCAGGCGATGACCAGTTCGCGCGGGCGGACGGACTGGCGCGCCAGCCCGGCCATGAGGTTGCGCAGGCGGTTGGCCCGGCCGCGCACCAGGGTGAGGACGCTCGCGCGAGGCCCGGCGGATGGATCAGCCGGCATCGGCCAGCATCCGGCGGAAATGGCCGACGCCCTCGATGATGCCGCGGGCGTGCGAGGCCCGGGCCACGTAGGAATGCTGCAGGGCGGCGTTGCTGGCGAGATCGTCGGAGTAGTTGGCCACGATGATCGCCTGCGCCTGGGCGCGCAGCATCTCGACGTCGTTGCCCGAATCGCCGGCCACGAACACGGCCCGCTCCGGCAGGCCGTAGAGGGCCCGCACATGGCTCACCGCCGTGCCCTTCGAGGCCGCCTCCGGCAGCACGTCGAGGTAGAGGCCGTGGCTGTGGATCACGTTGGCGGACAGTCCCGCCTGCGCGAGGGCGACGCGGACCCGCCGGGCGGTCGCCGCGTCGCCGAAATAGCTGAGCTTGTGTCCGCGCTGCTCCAGGGGGCCCTGGGGCACGAGGCCGTCGAGATCGGCCAGGGCGGCCCGCACGCCGGCCCGGTCCCAGCCGGCCGAGACGGTGGCGCGCCAGGCGGCATCCGCCGTGTAGGTCACGCCGTTGGTATCGAGGTGGTAGATTTCCGATCCCACCGAGGTGATCATCACCTGCGGGCGCGGGCTGGCCTGCTGCTCCAGGATCGCCATGGCGGAGTGGAAGGAGCGGCCGGTGGCGACGCCGAAGGCGAGACCCGCCTGCCGGCTGCGCCAGCGCCGGAAGGTGCCGAGCGCCGCCTCGCAGCCCACCAGCGTATTGTCGATGTCGCAGACGAGGAGCTGTCGCGGTGCACCCAGCGGCGGCTCGGGCGCGAGCAAGGCCCGCAGCAGGTCGTGGTACTGCGCGGCGTGCCGGTCCCAGTCATAGGCGGCGGCCGCGCGGGCGCCCCCGGCCACGCAGCGGGCATAGAGGTCCGGGTCCTCCAGGATGCGGAGGCAGGCCGTCGCGATCGCCCCGGGGTCGCGCGGATCGACCAGCAGACCGTTGCCGCAGGTCTCCACGATGTCGTTGGGACCGCCGCTGTCGGTGGCCACCAGCGGCAATCCGGCGGCGGACGCCTCGAGAAGGGTCAGGCCGAACGGCTCGTTGAGGGCGGGATTGACGAAGAGGCCGCCGCGCGCGCGGGCATAGGCGTAGAGCGCCGGGACGTCCTCGGGGCCGTGGGTCTTCGGGTAGGCCACGCGCCCGTAGATGTCGTAGCGGTCGATCAGCACCAGGATCTCCCGCATGGTGCCGGCCATGTCGCCGTCGAGGGCTTCGATGTCCTGGCGGGTTCCGGCCATGAGCACGAGGTTGGCCCGCGCCTGCAGGGCCGGGCTCTCGCCGTAGGCCCGCACCAGGGCGCCGAGATTCTTGCGCGCCACCGGGCGGGCGAGGGCCAGCAGCGCCGGCTTGCACGGATCGTGCAGGAACCGGTCGATGGTGGCATCGACCCGCGGCAGGGATTCGGCCGCCGCGAAGCGGGCGAGGTCGCTGCCCGGCGGCAGGACGCGGATGCGACCCGGATCGTAGGCCGCGTACCCGGCATACTGCACCTCGGCCTCGTCGCGGGAGGAGGCGATGACCAGGCGCGCGCGGGCCAGGGCGTCTTCCTCGGCGCCGATCCGGCGGGCGAGGTCCGGGCCGTCCTCGGCCCCCGGTCCTAGCATCGACGCCTTGACCCGGCCCAGGGAATGGGCCGTGAACACGAAGGGGATGCCGCACGCGGCCTCGACGATCGCCGCCACGGACGCGGCGTCGGCGTAGTGGGCGTGAATCAGGTCGGGCGCGCGCGGCTGCGCGGAGATCCAGGTCATGAGGCTCTGCGCGAAGCTGTCGACCTCCGCGTGCATCTCCTCCTTCGAGCGGTAATCCGGCGACGCGCTCGCGAGCCGCACGAGCGTGACCTTGTCGGAGATCCGCTCTTCGGGCACGGCGTAGTCCGGGCCGGTCGCCCCGTTGAACAGACGGGTCGCCATCACGATCCGATCGATCCCCGCGTCCTGGGACGAGGCCGCAACCAGATCGAGCAGGTAGCGGATGTGCCCGCCCGTATCGGCGGTGATTCCGAACACGACCCCGCCGCCGCGCAGGCAGCCTTGCAGGGCAACATGCAAGACGAACATCAGGCCGCTTGCAACTCAGGCGATTTCCAACAAACAGAATTCAGACAAAGAAAACTTGTCGGGGAAGTACATACCGTGATTCGTGTCGCCCAAGTCGCCCCCAACATATTCCCCGTTCCCCCTGAGCACCACGGTGGCACAGAGAGGGTCATATATGACCTCAGCACGGCCCTGATTAACCTAGGTGTGAAGGTAACGCTCTTCGCGCCCTCGGACAGTGCGACAGACTTGCCGCGCATCGGCGACCAGCCGAGCCTCGCCGCCCTGGAGCGGCGCCACGGGCGGGTCGCGCCGGGGGTCCCGGCCGTCCTGGACGCCCTCCAGCTGGAAGCGCTGCGATGCCGGCTGGACCAGTTCGACATCGTGCATTGCCACGGCGAGTTCGCGCATGCGGCGCTCCTCGGCGCGCGCCGGCGCCACAGCCTCACGACGGTGCACTGGCGGGTGGACGAACTCGATCGGGCGCTGTTCTTCGCGGGCTTCCCGGACCTGCCGGTGGCGGCGATCTCGGCCGCCCAGGCGGCCGGCATTCCCCCGGCCAACCGGGCCGGGATCGTGCACCACGGCCTCGCGCGGGACCGCTATGCCCTGAGCCCGCGGCCCGGCCCGCACGTCGCCT
Organism: Methylobacterium sp. FW306-05-D; assembly: GCF_058782155.1. Classification (NCBI taxonomy): domain Bacteria; kingdom Pseudomonadati; phylum Pseudomonadota; class Alphaproteobacteria; order Hyphomicrobiales; family Methylobacteriaceae; genus Methylobacterium; species Methylobacterium sp. FW306-05-D. The sequence goes on along the minus strand of NZ_JBYSXL010000061.1, from coordinate 15,894 downwards.
TCGTGGGCCGGATGACCGACCAGAAGCGGCCGGACACCGCGATCCGCGTGGCGCGGGCCGCGGGCCTGCCGATCCGGCTCGGCGGCACGATCGACGTCGGCAATCCCGATTATTTCGAGCGCCGGGTGCGCCCGCTCCTGGGGGACGACGCGACCTATCTCGGACCCGTGGACGACGCCCGGAAGGCCGACCTCCTGGGGAGCGCGCGGGCGCTGCTGTTTCCCATCGACTGGCCGGAGCCCTTCGGCCTCGTGATGATCGAGGCGATGGCCTGCGGCACGCCGGTGGTGGCCTGGAACCGGGGCTCGGTGCCGGAGATCGTCGAGGACGGCGTGACCGGCTTCATCGTCGCCTCCGAGGCGGACGCGGTGGCGGCGCTCGGGCGGATCGGGCGGCTCGACCGCGCCCGGATCCGCCAGCGCTTCGAGGCGCGCTTCACCGCCGAGCGCATGGCGGCCGACTACCTCGCCCTCTACTATCGCCTGCTGGCCGCCTGATGCGCAGCGCCCTCCTCGCCTGGGACTATCCGCCGGCTCCGAGCGGCCTCTCCACCGCGGCCCGCGAGATCGCCGAGAGCCTCGCGCAAGCGGGCGCGGAGGTCACGGTCTTCACCCTCGACCGCACGGGTCGCGAACGGACCGGCGGCGTCACGGTGACGGGGCTCGCCCTGCCGGCCGGCGGCGGGCTGGCGCGCCTGCGCCTGTGGGGCGCGGCCGGGCACCTCGCCGCCCCCCTCGCCTTCCGCCGCGCCGTGCTCGCCGCCCATGCCCGCGCGCCGTTCGACATCGTGGAGGCGACGAACTGGTACGCCCCCGCCGCGCTGCTGGCCGGGCGCCGGGACCTGCCCCTGGTGACGCGGAGCTCCACGCCGGCCGCCTTCACGCGCGATCCGCCCGCCAGCCTGCGCGACCGCCTCGATGGCCGGGCCGCCGACGCCCTGGAGCGCGCCCAGGCCCGGGGCAGCGCCGGGCTCATCGCCAACACCGCCGAGCACGGGGCGGTGATCGCCCGGACCTACGGTCTCTCCGGGCTGCAGCCGGAGGCCGTGATCGGCCTCAGCCTCCCGCCGGAGATCGTGGCGGCGGCCCGCGAGGCGCCCTACCCGGAGGCGGCAGGGCCGCTGCGCCTGCTCTTCGTCGGGCGGGCGGAGGCGCGAAAGGGCTTCGACGCGCTCCTCGACGCGGTCGCGATCCTGGCCGACGAAGCGGAGCGCGACGCGGGCCCGCCCTTCCGGCTCGACCTGATCGGCGTCCCCCCGGCGGACCTGCCCGCCGGCCTGCCGGAGGCGGCGCGCACCCGCATCCGGGCGCGGGGCCGGGTGTCCGCCGCGGCGCTGGCCCGGGCCTACGCGGAGGCGCACGTGGTGCTCGCGCCCTCCCGCTACGAGAGCTTCGGGCTCGTCTACCAGGAGGCCCTCGCCTATGGCCGGCCGGTGATGGGCTGTGCGCAGGACGCGAGCGCCCGCGCCTTCGTCGGCGCGCCCGGTGCGGGCCCCCTGGCCCGGGCGGCGACCGGCCCGGCCCTGGCCGACGCCCTGCGCCCGCTCCTGAGCGATCCGGCCCTGCGGCAGGCATATCGGAGCCGCGCGTTGACGGCGGCCGGCCGCTTCACCCGGGAGGTCCTGGCGCGCGAGACGCTCGACCTCTACGCCCGCGCCATCGCGGCGGCCCGGACCCGCCCGCGGGGCCGCACCTCCGCGAACCCGGCGCCTCAGTCGCGGTAGGGACGCAGCAGCGCGGCTTCCTCCTCGGGACGTCCGCGCCCGGGCGCGAGGCTCTCGTAGCGGCGCGAGCGCGCCAGGACATGCGCGCGGTGGAGATGGTGCTCGATCCCCCCGTGCAGGGCGATCAGGCTGCGTGGCCAGCCGCCATCGAGCACCGGCCGCTCGTGCACGCGCCCGGCATAGCGCACGCAGCGGCGGTTCAGCCGGTACTGGACGTCCGGGTAGACGTCCGCGAGCACTCCGTCGACGCGGTTCCGGCGGGCGAGCCCGACCGAGACCACGTCGCCCGCCTCCGCCAGGGCGGCCAGGGCCGGCAGGCGTTCGCCGGCCTCGACGGCGAGGGTCTCGTCGGCGTCGAGCTGCAGCATCCAGGGATGCCGGGCGAGGTCCTGGAGGGCGTTGCGCTGGGCGGCGAAATCCCCCGCCAGGGGCCGGGCGCCCACCCGCACCGCACCGGGCGGGAACCCGGCGGCGGGCACCACGTCCGGCGCCCGCCCCTGCGCATCGAGCAGGATCACGACGTCGTCGGTCCAGGCCGCATGGGCCGCCAGCACCGCCAGGGCGGAGTCCAGCGCCTCGGGGCGGCAGAGGAGGCCGAGGGAGACGGGCCGGCCCGGGGCTGCGTCGAGCGCGTACAGCCCCGCCCGCGCGGCGTGCCGGGCGTGGGGATGGCGGAGGTCCGCCCGCCCCGCCTCGTCGTGGGGATGCACGCCGAGGCCGAACCCGGTCGCGGCGCTGCGCAGGGTGTAGAGGTCGAGACCGTAGGGCGCGTCCGGGTCGGCGTCGAACTCCGAGCCCGTCATCCGGGCCGCCAGGTGGGCACGGCACGCCGCCGGATCGGCCCCGGCCGCGAGGAGGACGCCGCAGGAGCCGCAGGCGAAGGGAAAGGTCCGCACCCGCCCGCCCGGATACGCAAGGGCGCGGTCGGTCGGGCCCAGCAGGTCGGCCGCGCAGAGGAAGCATCGGCGCATCATCGCTCCCCCGGCCCGTCCTTCGCCGCAGGGACCTTGCCGCGCGGGGTCGGCGCCATACCTCCGCTGCTCCGCGCCTTCCTGCCGCAACCGGACACCCAGGTCGACTCCCTGCGCATGCTCGACCTGTTCCCCTCCGCGACGGGACCGCTCGCCATCGTCGGCAACGCACCGGGGCTCGATGCCGCCGCCGCGATCGACGCGGCGCCCTGCATCGTGCGCTTCAACAACGCGCCGGGCTTCGGCGGACGCACCGGCTCGCGGGTCACCCACCTCGCCCTCGTCAATCGCGGCGGGCAGATGCGCGAATGGGTCGCCGACCCGCATTTCCTCGACCGTCCGGTGGTCCGCCGCGCTCAAGGCTTCATCCTGCCGTTCCCGATGCTGCCGGCCGAGCACAACCGGCCGGAACAGGTCTGCTGGACCCGCGAGGCCCTGGCCCTGCTGGCCCCGCTCGGCCGGCCCGTCCACATCCTGCCGGAGGATCTGCACCGGGAGGCGCGGCGCCGCCTCGCGCCCGAGACCTCGGATCGGCCGAACCCCAGCACCGGCTTCCTGGTGACGCTGGCGTTCCTCCTCGGACGTCCGCCGGGCCGCGGCCCGGTCGAGGCGCACGGCTTCGGCTTCGCCGGCTGGCCCGGCCACCCCTGGTCGGCCGAGCGCGCCTGGTTCCGGCAGGCCGAGGCGGCCGGGCACCTGCGCCTCCATCCCTGCCCCCCTTGACCGGCCCCGATCAGGATCACGCGCGTTCGATGACCACACTCCTCACCGTCCTGAAGAGCGGCGGCCGCTACGACGCCACCTGGGTCGAGCGCCTGGCACGGGGCGTCCGCCGCCACGCCCCGGCCTTCGAGCGCATCCTGTGCCTCACCGACCTTCCCCTGGCGGTGGACGGCGTCGAGCGGGTGCCGTTCCGACACGACTGGCCGGCCTGGTGGGCGAAGCTGGAAGCCTTCCGCCCCGGCCTGACGGAGGGGCCGACGCTGCTCTGCGACCTCGACACCGTCTTCACCGGGCCGGCGGACGCCCTGGCCGAGCCCGGCCTCGCCGCGATGGAGGATTACTTCCACCGGGGACGCCTCTCCAGCGCCCTGCTGCGCTGGGACGGCGGCGCGCTGGATTTCCTCTATGCGACCTTCGCGGCCGAGCCCGCGCGCTGGATGACCCCGGGGGCCTGCGGTCCCGTCCCGAACGCGGTGCACGGCGATCAGGTCGTCATCGATCACCTCGTGCGCCGGGAGGGCCTGCGTCCGGACGTCCTCCAGCACCGCTATCCGAACCTGCTCGACTTCTACGACCCGCGCCGGGCCGAGCACGGCCCGGTGGTGATCTTCATCGGCGAGACGAAACCGGATACCGCCGGCGGCCCGGTCCGGGCGGCCTGGACGGGGTCTTGACCGTCCGGCGGACGCGGTCGCCGCCGCCATCCGCGCCGTGATCCGGGCGCCCGTACGCGCAGTCGGGGGTTCGCGTCGCGTGCAGCCGTGCCACGCGGAGCCCCCGCGGCTCCCGGCGCCAGGTCGGCCGCCGGACTGACGGTGCGCAGCAGGAACGCGATCCCCGGGCGCGTGAGACGCCGTTCGCTGCCGCGAGGCCCCGCGCATACGAAAAACCCCGCCTGGGAGGCGGGGCCGATGCGTTCGATCGTCCGGGAGGTCCGGTCGGCGTTCAGGCCGCCAGCTTCACCGCGGAGACCGGGGCGTTGTCGTTCACGAGGGCGAGTTCGCCGGCGGAGAGGATGGTGGCGGTGTCCTTCGGGGTCAGCCGGTCGGCGACGAAGGTAACGAGCGCGACGTTGGCGGCACCGGCGAGGGCGACGAGAAGCAGAGCGGTCATAAGGGTTGTCCCGAGAAGCGATGGCGTTGGATGGGGTATGACAGCTGCGCTCGTTCTTCGGTATACCAAATAAGATATGCCAGATATACCGGCCCTGCATGAATACGGATGCCCTGGGACAGACGTTCTGATGTCCTGCACTATGTTACGATGTCGCGACCCAGATGAGGGCAGTAATCTGCATGATACTGCACTTGCCGATCCGTCGGATGCTTCGCTCGCGTCGGACCCGTCCCGCGCTCGACGGATATGCGACAGATATCGAGGCGTCTCGCCGGCGGATCGGCGCCCAGGGCCTCCGGGAACCGCAGCGCAGGCCGGAAACGGCCGGGACGGAGGCCGGCGCGCGCTGCACGCCGCCCACCGCGGGACGCTCGACCGGTGTGGAGGCGCCGGTCCGAAGATGGCAGCTCACGGCGCTTGCCGGCCCGGGCAGGTCTGGCGCGGATCTGTGGTACCAGCGCACGGAACCCGCGCCGCCCCGGATCGCGCGGACCCCTCTGATCGGAAAACCCATGCGCGCTTCTCGACATCTCGCGGGTCTCTGCCTCGGTCTCGTCCTGCTCGGTACCGGCCTGCCTGGCGCGGCCATGGCTCAGCCCGCGCCAGCCGCGACGACGGCCACCGGTGCCTCCGATCCGGCCACCCTCAAGGCGGCCCGGGAGGTGGTCATGCAGATGCAGGGCGATCGCACGGCGCTGCTGAACGCGATCGCGGCTCCCATGGTCGGGATGATGCAGCAGATCGGGATCAAGCAGCAGGACCAGGCCCAGGTCCTCGTGCAGGAGGTCGTGATGCCGACCCTGACGGCGCATTACGACGAGCTTCTCGACATCCAGGCCCGCAGCTTCGCGTCGGCCCTCGGCAAGGACGACCTGCAGGCGATTGCGGCGTTCTACGCGACTCCGGCCGGCAAACGGCTGATCACGGCGCAACCCCAGCTTGCCCAGGCGCAAATGGCGGGCACGCAGCAATGGATGCAGTCCGTGATGCCCGAGCTGCAAGGCAAGCTCGCCACGGCGATCCAGGCCCATGGCTGGACCACGGGCAGCCAGCCGAAGGCGCGCTGACGACCATCGAAACCGCCCCTCGGGAGCGAAAAGGAACAGCATCATGACGAGCGATGACAGCGGCGCTCAGGATCGTCGCGAAACGAAGGCGGCCAAGCATCTGGAGAGGGCGCGGGCCGGGGGCGAGGCCCAGGCGGACTACGACGCGACCCAGCAGGCCATCGAGGACAAGACGGTGCGTCTCAAGGCGCTCCGGCTCGCCAAGGAGAAGGCCGACAAGGGCGCGTAGCCGTTGGGACCGTCTCCGGCCGTTCCGGCGACGCGCCTGCGCACCGGGTCTGCCGATCCGATCCGCGGCGCCCGGCAGCGGCGATGATCCGCCGACCCGTCGGGTTCGCCTCGACGGATCGGGGGCCGACGACACCGAGGCCGGCACGTCTCGAGGCCCGTCGTCACGCCCCCCGGGGATCTCTCCCCGGGGCGCGTGACGACGAAGGCGACCGGATGTTCGGGGCCGGGGACGCTCAGGCCGAACCGACGCGGTCCCGCGATCCTCGCAGGCGCCGACCCCGGCGATCGGGGCCGCCTCGTCGATTCCGAACCCGTGGCGTCGCGCGGATTCCGCGCCGGGAACGGCGCTTCGACCGTTTCAGCCGGCCAGGGCGCGCATCTCCGAGACTCCGTCGTGCAGCACGTAGCCGCGCCCCCAGACGGTCTCGATGTAGTTCTTACCCTGGCTGGCATTGGCGAGCTTCTTGCGCAGCTTGCAGATGAAGACGTCGATGATCTTCAGCTCGGGCTCGTCCATGCCGCCGTAGAGATGGTTCAGGAACATCTCCTTGGTCAGCGTCGTGCCCTTGCGCAGGGCGAGAAGCTCCAGGATCTGGTACTCCTTGCCCGTGAGCTTCACGTAGCTTCCCTCGATCGCGACGGTCTTCTCGTCGAGGTTCACGATCAGGTCGCCGGTGGTGATGACCGACTGGGCGTGGCCCTTCGAGCGGCGCACGATCGCGTGGATGCGGGCGACGAGCTCGTCCTTGTGGAAGGGCTTCGTCAGGTAGTCGTCGGCGCCGAAGCCGAGGCCCTTCACCTTGTCCTCGATGCCGGCCATGCCGGAGAGGATGAGGATGGGCGTCTTGATCTTCGAGGCCCGCAGGGACCGCAGGACCTCGTAGCCCGAGATGTCGGGCAGCGTCAGGTCGAGCAGGATGATGTCGTAGTCGTAGAGCTTGCCGAGATCGATCCCTTCCTCACCGAGGTCGGTGGTGTAGGTGTTGAAGCTCTCGGACTTGAGCATCAGCTCGATGCTCTGCGCGACGGAGGCGTCGTCCTCAATCAACAGCACGCGCATGGCCAGGATCCTCCAAAGGTTGAGGCATTCTGACCGGATATCGGCAACAAACCGTTAAGGTTGTGCCGGGGCTGGCCCGATCAACGACCAAGGAGGTGTGGACAGAGCGCGCACCCGGCCTGCGCGCGATGTCGCAGAGCGCGTCGCGCCCCGCCGGCGGGCACGGGACGGCCCGGGGCGAAGGCCCCGGACGTGCCGGCATCGGGCGGTCCTCCGGCCGGCGAAACCGCCCGCGATCCCCCGGCCATTCGCGAACCCCCTCCCGTCCTACGGAGCGGGGTCGCGGCGCAGGCCTGTCCGAGCCGGTCTCGACGTGGAGGGCGGCCGCGCCGGGCAGCGATCCCGCGGAAGCTCCAAAGATCAGGCCGCTTTGTTGCTCCGGCCCTTGGCCTTGGGCTCCGGCTCCTCGTCGCGATCACCGACCCGGCCGAGCCCGATCGACTTCGCGAGGGCGGAGCGGTGGGCCGCATAATCCGACGCGACCATCGGGTAGTCTGCCGGAAGGCCGTAACGCTGCCGATAGCTGTACGGATCGAGCCCGTGGCCGGTCAGGTGGCGCTTGAGCGTCTTGTACGATTTGCCGTCCAGGAAGCTGACGAGGCCGCTCGGGGTCACCGACTTGCGGATCTGGGCGGGCGTCGGCTTGTCGAAGGTCTCCTCCGGAGCGGCCTCGGTCGTCCCGTCGGCGAGCCGCGTGAGGGCAGCGTGGACGCCCCGGATCAGCGCCGGCAATTCGGACGTCGGCAGGGAGTTGTTCGAGACGTACGCGGCGACGATGTCACTCGCAAGGTCGACGAACTCGACGGTCTGATTGCCTGAGGTGTCTGACATGCTACACTCGCTCCTGATGCATCCGAACAAGGACATCGGGCATCGGCGAAGAGCGATCAAGGCAAATTCGTGTGCTCGTAGCTACCTCCCACATCCTAGGCTTGCCATTCTCTTAGGCACCTCTCAGGGTACGCCGATAAAGGCGTCGGACATCTTCCATCAGGCGCCGGCTTGCGAGCGCCGCTGAGAAGATCGCGCCCTCGACGGGCACGGCGATCCCGGCAGACGCTCCGGCAGGACGCAGCATTCCGAGCGAGCGCCCGTCTCGCTTCCTCCGGCCCGGGAGCGTTGAGGCCGAGACCAGGCCGCAATTCGATCAGAGTATGCCGCCCGACCGCGAACACATGGCAAAATTCAGTGGGCGTTTGCGCTTCCTGAATCTCAGAACAGAAACTTTGTATCGCAATCAATACCCGATCTCAGGACTTCTGTTCGCCGCCCGCGACCATCGCTTCGCGCAGGGAAACAGCCGGACACCAACGTCTCATCCCTGTCATCGCTGCCGATTGCCGACGTCCCTGGACTCTCGGCGACGCCCCTCGCCTGATGACGCCAAGATGTCGTGTCGACCGAGACAAAATGGAATCCTCGCGTTCTGTTGAGAGGGGTCCCCATGCGGCGGGGTCGCCGAGATCGGAGCTCATCACGGCACGTCGTTCATTCCGCTCTGCATGGGATTGAAGCCCGGCGAACGGGCCTATTGCATCGATCTCTTCGACGACCAGCATCCAAACATCGACAAGTCCGGCGAGGGCGACGACGGAAAATTCGCCGACAACCTAAAGGCCTTCGACTTCGCGTCGGACAAGATCGTCTGCAGCAAGGGCATGGCGGAGCATGACGAGACGCGGCTGCTCCGCAAGCGGCCTCTCGCATGTCACTTCGTCAAGAATGTCGATGTCGAGGGCGCGAAGATCCCGTTGGTCTCACAGACTCCGCGCAGTGGCGTCAGCCGGCTGGCCCACGACGCCCGCCCCGACCATCCGGCCGTCTTCGGCCTCCTGCGTCAAGCCCAGCAACGGATGAAAGGCCAAGTCCGCACCGGCCATCCGAAGTCGGAGGGCGGGGGCAGCGCCGGGCGCGCGTTCGGCGGCCTCACGTCGCCCGCGCACCCCGTGCGCGCCAGTTGGCCTGGATCTGGGCTCTCAGCTTCGCGATCCGCGCCTCGTGCGCCGCCCAGTAGGCCTTCTCGAACTCGGGCGTGCCGCGCTTGAGGCCCTTCGGCAGGGGCGTTCGCGCCAGGGACGACCCGGCGGATCGCGGCGGCGCGAAGGCCACGCTCTGGACCGCGACCGAGGCTCCGGGGAGCCGGAGGACCGCCTGGGCCCGGGCGCAGTAGGTCACGGACAGGGGCGACATCGTCTCGGACCCGTGACCGGCCCGGTACTTCATCAGGGCGCGGCAGAGGTCCCCCTTCGCGAGGCGCCAGGCCTCGCCCAGATACCGGACCCCGTAGCGGATGTTCACCTCGGGCCGGGCGAGTTCGGCGGCACTGCCTCGGAAGCCCAGCATGGCCGCCGTCGCGGGCCGGACCTGCATCAGGCCGATCTCCCCGACACCTCCGATGACGCTGGGGTCGTAGCCGCTCTCGATCTGGGCGACGGCGGCCGCGATCTCGGCGGGCAAACCCGCGGTGGCCGCCTCGCGCCGGATGAGGGACAGGTAGGTCGCCCGGGCGCTTGCCTCCGGCGGGGAGGCCGGCATGCCCTCGGGAAAGGTGGCGAGCCCCTTCGCGTGGGCCAGGACCATGCTGGCCGGCTGCGCGTCCGCGGCCGGCGCGGACGCGGCCGTCGCCCAGCACGCCAGCCCCAGCCTCATCAGCGAACGACGCATCGGCTCTCCTCACACCCCGGGAGCGCTGTACCACCGCGCCGCTAACAAACCGTCTCGCGGGGGCCTCGCGCCGCGCGGGCCGACCCTCACAGCTCCGGCGGCGCGTCCGGCGACTTCTCGTGGCGGTCGCGATGCGCGGCGGCCCGCGCCAGCAGCAGCAGCGTGACGGGCGTCGAGACGGTGAGGAACACCCCGATCAGGGCGTCCCGCAGGACGAGGCGCCCCTCGATCAGCGACAGGAGCAGCATCGAGCTGACCAGGATCAGGGCCATGCCCAGCGTCGCCCCCAGGGTCGGCGCGTGGACGCGCTCGTAGAAGGTCCGCAGGCGGACGAGGCCGAGCGCCCCGGTCAGCGAGAAGGCGGCTCCGACGATCGCGAGCGCGACCACCAGCCAGGCGGCCCAGAGCGGCAGGTCCGCGCCGCTCACTGGATCACCTCGCCCTGCATCAGGAACTTGGCCAGCGCCACCGTGGCGGTGAAGCCGATCATGCCGAGGATCAGCGCGGCCTCGAAATACAGGCCGCTGCCGGTGCGCATGCCGTGGACCACGATCGCCAGCATGCCGTTGAGGTAGAGGGTGTCGAGCCCGAGGATGCGGTCCTGCGCGCGCGGACCGCGCAGCATCCGCCACGCGGCGAGCGCCATGGCCAGGACCAGCATGCCCTGGGCGAGGCCGAGCCCCCAGTCGAGAACCATGGTGGCGCTCATGCGAAGATCTCCATCAGCGGGCGCTCGTAGCGATCCTTCACCCGCCGAACCCATTCGTCGCCGCCCGTATAGTCGAGCACGTGCAGGAGCAGGCAGCCGGTCTGGGAATCGTACTGCACCCAGAGCGTGCCGGGGGTCCCGGTGAGGATGATCGACAGGACCGTGATGCCGAAGGGCTCGCGCAGGTCGAGGGGAATGGTCACGAAGCCGGTGCGCCGCGCGCCCCGGCGCAGCCCGAGGATGATCCGGGCGACGTCGATGTTCGACCGGACCATGTCGTAGAGGACGACGACGGCGAGGCGCGCCAGGGTGGCGGGCGCGCGCACGTGCACGGCGCGGGGCTGCAGCGCCCGCATCACGGCGGGGACCGACAACCCGACGAGGAGCGCCAGCGCGGCGCTCCCGGGGGTCAGCGGCGCGTTCAGCAGGAGCCAGGTCAGGGCGAGCCCGAGCGTCAGCAGCGGATAGGGCAGGAACCGGCTCATGCGCCCGCGCCTCCCCGGGCCGCGCCGAGGACGGCGCGGACGTAATCCTGCGGTTGGGCCAGCCATTGCACGGTGGCGTCCGCATAGGCGAGGGCCGGGCCGCCCCACAGGGCGAGGGCCAGGCAGGTCGCGAGCAATCCGGCGAGCGCCAGGAATTCGGACGGGCGGAGCACCGGCGGCGGGTCGTCGCTCGGCACCCAGAGGGTCTGGATGCCGAGGCGCACCAGGGGCGCCAGGGTGCCGAAGCTGGAGAGCGTCAGGGCGGCGATCAGCCCCCAGGCCGGCGCCGTGATCGGCCCCGCCGCCAGCCCGGTGAACATCGCGAGCTTGCCCACGAACCCGGCGAGCGGCGGAATGCCCGCGAGCATCAGCGTGCAGAGGAGGAAGCCGCTCCCCAGGAGGGCGACCGCCGCCGGGAACGCCCGGCCGACCTCGATCGCGTCGGCATCGTCGAAGGGATCGCGGTACTCGTCGGCGAAGACCGCCTGCTCGGCCCGCGCCGGGGCACGGCCCCGCTGCAGGATCTCGGCCAGGAGGAAGAGGGCGCCGGCCGCGAGCGTCGATCCGACGAGGTAGTACAGGGCGCCCGCGAGCGCGGCGTCGCTGCCGGTGCCGAGGACCGCCAGCATCGTGCCGGACGAGATCATCACCGCGTAGCCCGCGGCCCGGGTGAGCTCGCGCGCCGCCAGGATGCCGACGGTGCCGTAGGCCATGGTCGCGAGCCCGGCCGCGAGGATCCAGGCCTGACCGAAGCCGCTCGAGGAGCCCGAGCCGAACAGGAGCAGGCTCAGGCGGATCACCACGTAGACGCCGACCTTGCTGAGGATCGCGAGGATCGCGGCCGCCGGCGCGCTCGCCGCCGCGTAGGTCGTCGGCAGCCAGAAGCCGAGGGGCCAGGCGCTGCACTTGATCAGGAAGGCGAGCCCGAGCACGGCGCAGCCGATCTCGAACAGGGCCGGTTCGGCCGCCGGCTCCGCGAGCCGCCGGGCGAGGTCCGCCATATTGAGCGTCCCCATGGTTCCGTAGATCAGGCTGACGCCCACGAGGAAGAACAGCGAGGCGACGAGGTTGACGGCGATGTAGCCGAGGCCGGCCCGGATCCGCATCTCGCCCGAGCCGTGCAGGACGAGGCCGTAGGAGGCGGCCAGCATCACCTCGAAGAAGACGAACAGGTTGAACAGGTCGCCCGTGAGGAAGGCCCCGTTCACCCCCATCAGCAGGAGCAGGAACAGGCCGTGGAAGCGGGGCCCCGCCCGGCCCCAGCGGGCGAAGGAGAAGACCAGGGCGCACAGGCCGAGCACGCTCGCCAGGGCCAGCATCAGCGCCGAGAGCCGGTCGACCACCAGGACGATGCCGTAGGGCGCGTCCCAGTTTCCGAGGCGGTAGACCTGGGCCGCCCCGTCGGCGCGCCCGACCAGCAGCAGGGCGATGCCGAGGAGGAGGAGCATCGTGACCAGGCTGAGCCCCGATTTCAGCCGGAGCCGGCGCTCGTCCAACAGGAACATCGCCCCGGCCACGGCGATCGGCAGCACCACCGGAAGCACCACGAGGTGGTCCGACCAGGCGGTCTCGGCGGTGACGCTCAGGACGGAGGGACTCATCGGCGGACGATCATGCTGAGGGCGCGCATCATGGGTGCGGATGTCTGGGCTGCGGCTCGGCCTGGGAGGGCTCGCGGCCGTCCACGTGGTCGCTGCCGGTGATGCCCCGGGCGGCGAGCAGGACCACGAGGAAGAGCGCGGTGAGCGCGAAGCCGATCACCAGGGCGGTGAGGACCAGGGCCTGGGGAACCGGGTCGTCGACGGAGACCACCTCGGCACCGGCCCCGAGCACCGGCGGCGCCCCGACCGTCAGCCGGCCCATGGCGAAGATGAAGAGGTTCACGGCGTAGCTCAGCAGCGAGATGCCGAGGGCGACCTGGAAGGTGCGCGGGCGCAGCATCAGCCAGATGCCCGAGGCGGCGAAGACGCCGATGCCCAGCGACAGGACGAGTTCCATCAGGCGGATTCCCTCTCGGCGGCCCGCTCCGCCTCGGCTTCGGCCGCCCGCGTCCGGCGCACGGACTGGTGGGCCAGGGCGACGAGCATCAGGGCGCTCGCCCCCACCACCAGGACCATGATCCCGAGATCGAAGACCAGCGCGCTCGCGACCGGTACCTTTCCGAGCACCGGCGACTCCCAATAGGCGAAGTAGGCGGTCAGGAAGGGCCGCCCGAACAGCCACGACCCCGCGCCGGCCAGGACGGCGACCAGCAGGCCGATCCCGATCCAGGCGATCGGCTGGATGCGCAGACGCGCCTCCACCCACTCCGCCCCCTGCGCCATGTATTGCAGCATGAAGGCGATGGTGAGCGCGATGCCGCCGGCAAAGCCCCCACCCGGCAGGTCGTGGCCCCGCAGGAACAGATGCAGGGCGAGCAGGACGATGAAGGGAAAGAGCCAGGTCGTCACCACCCGGGGAACGAGCAGGGCATCGGCGGCGGTGTCGCCGGGGCTGCGCCCCGCCCGCGCCGCGTCGTAGGCATCGTGGCTGACCTGCTGCTTGGGACGCTCCAGGCTGTCCGAGGCGGGGCGGAAGCGACGCAGGAGCGCGAACACCGTGAGGCCGACGATGCCGAGCACGCAGATCTCGCCCAGGGTGTCGAACGCGCGAAAATCGACCAGCAGCACGTTGACCACGTTGCGCCCGCCCGCCTGCGGGTAGGCCTCCTCGACGAACCAGCGCGCGATGCCGTCGACCGCCGGCCGGGTCATCACCGCGTAGGCAAGGCCGGCGAGGCCGAGGCCCGCGAAACCCGCGATGCAGAGGTCGACGATGCGCCGCCGCCGGGCCCGGGCGGCCTCGGAGGCCGGAGCCGGGATCGCCGCGTCGCGCTTGGGCAGCCAGCGCAAGCCGAGCAGGAGCATCACCGTGGTGACGATCTCGACCAGGATCTGCGTGACCGCGAGGTCGGGGGCCGAGAGCCACAGGAAGGTCAGGCTGCTCACGAGCCCGGCTCCGCCGACGAAGATCGCGGCCGAGAGACGATGGTACTTCGCCCGCTCCGCCGCGCCGACGGCGCAGGCGGCCCCCACCAGCCACATCAGCGCGAAGGCGGGGTCGAAATCCGTGCTCTTGCCCGGGGCGAACAGATCGAGCCCCCGCCCGAGGCCCGCGACCATGGCGGCGAGGAGGACGGTCAGGAAGAGGATGCGCAGCTGCACCTGAAGGCGCTCGCTGCCGAGGTGCCCCTCCAGCCGGCGCGCCCCGGTCACGAGGCCGGTCATCGCCCGCTCGAACAGCCAGCCGCCGTCGATCCGGTCCATCAGCCAGGGGCCGCCGCGGGGATTGGCGTTGATGCGCCGGCCGAACGCCACGTAGAGCGCGACGCCGCCGAGGAGCGCCACGACGCTGAGGGCCAGGGGTGCGTTGAAGCCGTGCCAGATCGCGAGGTCATAGTCCGGCGTGCGCGCGCCGAGGACCGACCGGACCGCGCCCGCGAGGGCGGGCCCGATGGTGAGGTTCGGCACGAGCCCGATGGCGATGCAGACCAGGACCAGCAGTTCGATCGGGATGCGCATCCACCGGACCGGCTCGTGGGGCGCGTGCGGCAGGTCGTGCGGGGCGGGCCCGAAGAAGGTCTGCCGGATGAAGCGCACCGAGTAGAGCATGGTGAAGGCGCTCGCCAGGGTCGCCAGGACCGGCAGGGCGAGGTTCAGCCCATGCTCGCCCGCATTGTCGACCGCCTCCGCCAGGAACATCTCCTTCGAGAGGAAGCCGTTGAGGAGGGGCACGCCCGCCATCGCGGCGGCGGCCACCATCGCCAGCGTCGCCGTGTAGGGCATCGCCCGCCAGAGCCCGCTGAGGCGCCGCATGTCCCGCGTGCCCGTCTCGTGGTCGATGATCCCGGCGGCCATGAAGAGCGAGGCCTTGAAGGTCGCGTGGTTCACGGTGTGGAAGATCGCCGCCACGACCGCCAGCGGCGAATCGAGGCCGAGCAACAGGGTGATCAGCCCGAGATGGCTGATCGTCGAGTAGGCGAGCAGGCCCTTGAGGTCGTGCTGGAAGATCGCGCTCCAGGCCCCCACCAGCATCGTCGCCATGCCGGCGGTGCCGACGATCCAGTACCAGCTCTCGGTTCCGGCCAGCACGGGCCAGAACCGGATCATCAGGAAGATGCCGGCCTTCACCATGGTGGCGGAATGCAGGTACGCGCTGATCGGCGTCGGGGCCGCCATCGCGCGCGGCAGCCAGATGTGGAAGGGGAACTGCGCCGACTTGGTGAGGGCGCCCGCCAGCACCAGCACCAGGGCCGGGAGGTAGAGCGGGCTGGACCGGATCGTGTCGCCCGAGGCCAGGACCACCGCGAGGTCGTAGCTGCCGACGATCCGGCCGATCAGCACCATGCCGACGAACAGGCAGAGCCCGCCGGCCGCCGTGATGGTGAGGGCCATCCGGGCCCCGTCGCGGGCGGACGCGTTGTCGGTCCAGTAGCCGATCAGCAGGAAGGACACGATGCTGGTCAGCTCCCAGAACACGACCAGCTGGATCAGATTGCCCGAGAGCACGATGCCCAGCATCGCGCCGACGAAGGCGAGGAGATAGCTGAACAGGCGCGGCACCGGGTCTTCGGCGGCCATGTAGTAGCGCGCGTAGAGCACCACGAGGGCGCCGATCCCCAGCACCAGGACCGCGAACAGCCAGGCCAGGGCGTCGAGCCGCAGGACGAATTGGACGCCGAGCGTCGGCAGCCAGTCCACCGCCCAGACGACGCTGCCGCCGGATGCGGACACCGCTGGATAGAGGAGCCCAATGCAGGCAAGGCAGACCACCAGGATCGAACCGGCCAGGATCGCGGCGGCGTTGCGGGCCTGTCCCGGCAGCCCGATCACGACCGCGCTGCCGAGGAAGGGAAGAACCGCGGCGATGGCAAGAAGGAGGTGGGGCGGCATCAGCTCGGGCGATGAGAGGAACGGGCGGATACGGGCAACCTGACGATCGACCGGAGGGGCTGGCCCGCGGACGGGAACGCGCTGACGCACGCCAGACGGCTATAGCCGCCGGAAGACCGGGAGGCGAGCACCGCCCGGCAGGAAGCGCCCGCGGCACGACGCGACCCGCCGCGGCGGAGGCCGGGCGGGTCGGTGTGGGGCGGGCGCCGGGGCT
>NZ_JBYSXL010000060.1:0-29067 GCF_058782155.1 Methylobacterium sp. FW306-05-D | reverse complement strand
CTGGATAAGCAGACATCGGTTCGCATCAGCCCGTTGGCGGTGACGCGAAACGGGGCAGTTCCGTCCCATTTCGCTTCGCCGCACGTCTATCTCTCCTAATGAAGCAGAAACCAAGCCAATTATTCGCGAGCCGGCAAATCCAGCTCTCAACTGTCGCGGGCGGCGTTGTTAGGCCTCGCGAGCTGCGTTTTATGCGACAATTGACGGTTGTCTTAGGATAGTGAAAGTAAGTTAAACAAATATTTGTTGCTGTGTAGCGCTTCGATCTGCGGTTGCTCTGTAAGAATGGTGAACATTTTCGCTGATCAATGCGAGGCGGTTTTGCTGCGATGCACCATGCGCATTGTCGCATTTGATGGGTCCTGAAGATCGCAATTCCGTGATCCATTGAGGGCCGGGCCGAAGATCGACGCGAAGATTGATGGAGGCGGCCCATCCGCGCCGGGTCGAGCGACCTGCCGCGCGCGGCGCGGATCTGTCCACCGAGCCCTGCCGTCGGTGCAGGGTTGCGGCTCCTGCCGGCATTCGAGCCTCCGTCCGCAGCGGCCCGCCCACCGATTCGGCAGGTCGGCGCGGTGGCGCTGCGGCTCGCGGGGCCTCGATCAAGTCCGAGGGGCGATTCCGGCGACGCCCCGCTCCGGTGACCCTGGCGCCCGGAGGCCTCTGGCCGAGGGGCCGGGTGGGCGCCCTTCGGCGCCCGTTCCATCAGATGCCGGAGGGTCCGCCGGCGGGGGCCTGCGACTGGCGCGCCAGTTCGCTCGCCCGTGCGAATCGGGCCCGCGTCGCCGCCTCGACCCGCGAGAGGCCGGTCGCCTGGGCCATCAGCCGTACGCGCTCCGCCTCGGATGCCCCCGGGCGCAGCGTTCCGGCCAGGCCGACGAGTTCCGGCATCGGCGTATCGGCGTGGCTGCGCAGGTCGGAGGCCGCCGGCCGGTAGGGATGGCGCGCCCGCGGTTCGTCGCGGGGCGGCCAGAGAATGGAACGGCCGTCATCGTCGCTGCGCGCCACCGAGGCGGGAATCTGATCGAGGATCGCCTCGCGGATGAGGGGCCCCACCCGCTGCAGGCCGTGGGCCCGGGCGACGCGCCGGAGCAGCACGTCCTCGAAGATGGGCCCTTCCACCGTGACCACGTGCGCCACCAGGGCCGCCAGGACGGGACGGTAGGAGGCGTCGTAGAAGCGCTCCGGTTCCAGGGTGAGGCCGAGGTCGGCCGGGTCGGCGAGGCGGTAGGCCGGATCCCGCCGCGTGGCCGAAGCCGGCGCCGGGGCGTTGACGGCCGGGAAGGCGGGCGGCAGGTCGGCGTAGAGCCGCCGGGCCGGAGTCTCGTCGCGCGGCTGCGGAGCCGCCTCCGGCTCAGGCGCGGCTTCCGCCGCGACCGCGGTCGTTCGGTCCGCCGCCCCGGCGAAGGCCGGCGCCGGAGGCTCCGGCGCCTCGATCGGGCCGGCGGCCGTCGCGGCGGCGGCGCGGTCGGCCTTCAGGTCCTCCCGCAGGTGCCGGTCGAGCTTGTCGAGGGCGCCGGCCGCGTCGGTCCACCACTCCGTGCTCCAGACCCGCCGGATGCGCCAGCCGAGATCGGTCAGCACGTGTTCGCGCAGGCGGTCGCGGTCGCGCGCCGTGGCGGACCGGTGATAGGTCGCCCCGTCGCACTCCACCCCGGCCAGGTAGCGCCCCGGCGCATCGGGGTGGACGATGCCGAGGTCGATCCGGAAGCCCGAGACCCCGATCTGCGTGTGCACGGTCCAGCCCCTGGCCTGGAGGGCCGCCATCACGGCGGCCTCGAACGGCGATTCCACACCGCCCCCGGTGGGTGCGAAGGCCTCGGCGAGCGCCCGCGCGCCGCGGTCGGCGAATTCGAGGAAGTGCTTGAAGTCGCGCACGCCGCGGGCCCGGGTGCGGCCGAGGTCGATCTGCTCGGGGCGGAGGGAGGCGAAGACCACGAGCTCGCGACGGGCCCGGGTGATGGCGACGTTCAGGCGGCGGTGGCCGCCGTCCTTGTTGAGCGAGGACACCGTGCTCACCGTTCGGCCGCCCGCGTCGGGCCCGACCGCGACCGAGAACAGGATCGTGTCGCGCTCGTCGCCCTGCACGTTCTCGAGGTTCTTGACGAAGACGGGCTCGTGCCAGCGATCGCGGTCGAAGTACGGTTCCAGCTCCGGACACGACCGCCGCTGCTCGTCGAGGAGGTTCTCGATCAGCCGTTGCTGCTCGCCGTTGAAGGTGACGATGCCGAGGGAGCGCCGCGCCTGCGCGAAGTCCGGATCGCGCAGGCGCCGCACGATGTCGGCCACCACGGCGCGGGCCTCGGGCCGGTTCACGCGGCCGCCCCCGCGCTCGTAGACGCCGTCGGGCACGAAGGTCAGGCGCACCGCCCGGTCCTCGGTCACCGGCGAGGGAAAGGTGACGAGCCGACCGCCGTAGTAATGGGCGTTCGAGAAGGCGATCAGGCTCTCGTGGCGGCTGCGATAGTGCCAGTCCAGGGTCCGCCGGGGGATGTTGGCCGCCAGGCAAGCATCGAGGATCGATTCCTGATCGGTGACGTCGCTGCCGTCCTCGATGTCGTCGACGCCGCGATCGCCGACATTGGTCGGCGGCAACTGCTCCGGATCCCCGACGACGACGACCTGGCCGCCCCGCGCCATCGCCCCGATGGCGTCCCAGGGCGCGATCTGAGAGGCCTCGTCGAAGATGACGACGTCGAACGGCACCGCGTCGGGCGGCAGGTACTGGGCGATCGAGAGCGGGCTCATCATCACGCAGGGCGTGAGCCGGGTGAGGGCGTTCGGCATCCTGCCGAACAGCTTGCGCAGGGGCATCTGCGACCGCCTCTTCGTCAGCTCGTGCGCGAGCGTGCCCCATTCCGGATCGCTCCCGAAGGCCGTCGGCCCCGGAATGCCGTGGCCGAGCCGGTCGCCGACGACCTGCTTGGCCAATTCGCCGACCCGCGCGTCGGCGGCGCGGAACCGGGCGATCGTGTCCTCGTGGCGCTCCGGCAGGAAGCCGCGCAGGACCGGGTCATCGCTGACGACGCGGTCGATCCACCAGCGGGCATAGGCGGTCTCGAACGCCGCCTCGGCCCGCTCGGGGGCGACGCGGCCGGCCTCCAGGGCGTCGATCAGCGGGGCAAGGCCGATGTCCCGCGCCGCGCCGGCCGTCGCCTGCCAGGCGCACCAGCCCTGGGCACGCCCGAGCCCGGAGGCCCAGCGCCGGGCCAGGGCGATGCTGGCGGCGATCCAGTCCGCCTCCGTCGCCAGCGGCGCGTCGGGATCGGCCCGCCCGGCCCGGCGGGAGAGTTCCTTCGTCGCATCGCTCGTTCGAAGGCGATCCTGGGCGAAGGCGGCGTAGGCCCGGGCAAGACGCCCGCCCGCCTCCAGGTCCCGGCCCGGATGCGCCACCAGCCGGACGAGGTGGTCGCGCAGGCCCGCGACGCCGAGGGTCGGCGGCCCGAGGATGGGCAGGATCTGCTCCACCGTCCCGGCCCAGGCGAGGGCGGGCCCGAAGTCGGCGGCCGGCAGGTCCGGGTCGCTCCAGGGCAGCCCCAGCGCGGCGAGAAGCGCTTCCTCGGGGCGGGCGGTCCGAATGTGCCGGGCGAGCGCGATCAGGCCGATGAGGTCCGGGCCGATGTCGTCCGGCAGCGGGCCCTCGGCATAGGGCTGGATCTGCAGCAGGACCTGTCTCTGCCGCCTGCCGCGGACGAGGAAGTTCGCGCCGCGCGCGGCGACCCAGGCGGCGAGGAGGCCGGGCAGGTCCTGGTCGAGGATTCCGGGCCGGTAGGTACCGGTGAGGCGCTCCTGGTGCTCCGCCCGGGTGGCCTGGAAGCGTTCGCGTGCGGCGACGGCCCGACGCAGGTCGCCCGCGCCGTCGGCCAGGACAGCGGCCCCGCAGCGGGCCTCGGGACGCAGCAGGAGATTGCCGAGGACCAGGAGGCCTCGGGTTCCCGCATCGGTGGCCAGGAGCGACGGGAGGCCGATCGCCTCGGCGAAGGCCTCACCGCTCGCCCGGAGGGCGGTCAGCGCCGCGACCGTGGCGGTCAGCGCCGCGTCCAGCCCGTCGCGCCAGACCGGCGACCATTGCGTGGCCTCGAGGCCCTGCAGCGGGTGGTCGGCGAGAGGCCCCGCCGCGGCCAGGACCGGGCGCAGGTCCCGGCAGGCCGCCCGCAGGGACGCGAGAGTGTCCGCGCCGTGCGCGCGGTGGTCGGGCCAGGCGAGGACGAGGTCCGCCGCGTCGGGGCCCGCCGCGATCACGCGTCCGAAGGCCTCGTAGGCCGAGAGCCCGTTCTCCCGCCGCCGATGCAGGGCCTGCACGAGGTCGTTCAGCTCCGCGCGCAGGGCCGCGAGTTCGCGCGTGGCGCCCTGCCACTCGGCCTGTGCGGGCGCGGCGCGCTCGTGCCAGGCCCGGCGCAGCTGGCCGAGCACGGCCGATTTCTGCGCCTTGGTGGCGTGCACCTCCAGGCAGTAATCCCCCAGCCCGATCTCCTGCAGGCGCCGCTGCACCACCTCGAGGGCGGCCGTCTTCTGCGAGACGAACAGCACCGTGCGCCCCTGCGCGAGGCACTGGGCGATCATGTTGCCGATGGTCTGGCTCTTGCCGGTGCCGGGCGGCCCGAACAGCACGAAGTCCTTGCCCCCGGCGGCGGCCAGGACGGCGGAGAGCTGGGAGGAATCCGCCGAGAGCGGGGCGAACACCGTCTCGGGCGGATGGTCCCGATCGAGATACGCCGGATCGGGGAAGGGAGTCCCGTCGCCGTAGGCGTGCTGGGGCGTCTCGATGAGGTGACGCACCACCGGGTTGCGCGCGAGGAGGTCGGCCCTGTCGACGAGGTCCTTCCACATCAGGTACTTGGTGAACGAGAAGGCCGACAGCACCATGTCGGGGACCACCTCCCAGCCGCGCAGGTCGCGCATGTGGGAGCGGACGATCCGGAAGATGGCGTCGACGTCGATGCCGGAGGCGTCCCGCGGCAGGTCGCCCTCGAATTCCGGCATCCGCATCCGGAAATCCTGGCGCAGCATCTCCAGCAGGGTCGGGTTGATCCGGACTTCGTCGTCGTGCAGCGCCAGGCGGAAGCCGGCGCGCACGCTGGAGCGCCGGAGAGCGACCGGGACCAACAGCAGAGGGGCCCGGTGGGCGGTCTCCCCCTCCTTGCGGGTCCAGGACAGGAACCCGATGGCCAGGAACAGGATGTTGGCCCCGCCCTCCTCGAAGCCGTTGCGGGCCAGGCGGTGGAGATCGAGCAGGCGACGGTCGAGATCGGCCTCCGTCGCGGTGGTTTGGATCTCCCGGCAGGCCAGGGCCGCCGCGCCGGCGTCGGGGTCGCGCGGGCCGGGTCCGGCCCGGTCGTCCACGGCCGGCCGCAGCCGGAACTCGTCCCCGGCCGCCAAGCCGTCCTCCAGGGCGCCGGGATCAATCCCCTCCAGGACGACCGAGCCCTTGCCGGGCTTGAAGTTCAGGAGCTTGTTGCGCAGCGACAGATCGAGGAGCTTGCGCTTCCACCGTTCCATGCGCCCGACCGGGGTTTCGGGAGACTCGTCGACGGGTGGCCGGACGGCCTCGTCGAAGGCCGGTGCCGCCGACAGGGACTGGTTCAGGGGCGCGACCGGACCCGGCATCACCGTCCCGCTCGGGCCGTCGCCGAGATCCAGGGGGCGGATGCCGCGCCGGCGGCAGCGGCGGATGTCGATGGCGACTTCCAGGGCGGCCGGAGCGGTGTCCTCGACGAGCCGTCCGCCCTGGTCGGTCGCGGCCTGAAACGTCGCCGGCGGATCGTGGGTCAGCAGCGTCGTCTCCACGAGGATCAGGTCCTGCAGGTCGCGACGCTTGCGCAGGTGCTGCCGATCGTCGACCGTCGCGCTCGCGAAGTCCTCGTCCTGCAGCCACAGGCCGACGAAGGCATGGCCGGCGGTGAGGACCAGCACCGGGTTGAGCCCAGCCTGCTCCAGGCAGGCGGCATAGAGCAGCGAGAGGTCGAGGCAGGTGCCGACCCGGCGCGCGATCACGTCGCCCGGTCCGCGCACCTTCTGGCCGGTCCGCTCGAAGCTCGCCGGCGGCAGGACATAGGCGAGGCGGCGGTCGGCGAGAGCGGCCCAGATCGCCCCCGCGAGGTCCCACGCCCGTGCCTTGCTGCCGGTCCGGTAGCCGTCCAGCCCGGTCTCGCGGCCGGCCTCGCCGAGCTTCGTGGCGGCATCGCGCAGGACGGCGTCGACGGCCGGATCGTTGGGCCGGACGAAGGCGGCGAGGAGTTCCGGCACGCTTCGCCCGCCGCCCCAGTGCGTGGGCGGCAGCAGGCGCGTCTCGGCGACCGTCCGGGCCCGTTCGCCGTCCGCATCGTCCAGGATCAGGGTGAGCGCGAGACGGCTGGCTTCGGTGAAGCCGGCGAGCAGGCCGCCGTCGAGGCGCAGGTCCGGCGTCTCGACACGATGGTCCGTGCCGGCCGCCACCCGGTCGATGCGGATCACCAGCGGGCGCATCACGGCGGGCTGGCTCTCGATGCGCAGCCGCAGGTCGACGAGGTCGTCCTCGGTGTCGTTCGCGATCACGATCTCCCGGATCACCGGGACCGCGTTCGCGTGACAGGCGAGGCCGACATGGTCCGTGGCGGTGCAGGCGAGACGGAGGCCGGCGTCTGCGCCGGCCGCGTCGGCGCCACACTCATCCGGCGCGGTGCTCATGCGGCGACCGCCGCGGTCGGAGGAAGATCACGTCCGCTGACCCGGGCCATCTGCGTCACCCATCATCCCCGCCGCAAGCTTCTTCGCCTGCCCGACGGGCGTATTCAAGGTTGCAGATGCGGCCGATGACGGGAATTCGGAATTCCCGGCGCCCGAGCCCCTACGGCGGCGGACGATAGGCCCGTGCCGGGAGTTCCCGGGCCATGAGGTCCTCGACCTCGGCACGGTTGGAGGCCGGCCTCGGCACCGCGATCGCGATGGAGCCGTCCGCCTGCGCGCCGTCGGTGATGTAGCGCGGGCCCTGGCCATTGCCGGGGGGGACCGGAACGGGAACCGCGGGCGTGGGCGGTGCGGCGCCGGGGCCCGGCACGAGGTAGCGCTGCGTCTCGCCGGACTGCTCGGAGGCCATGCGGCGCGCCGTCGCCTCGGGACGCTTCTCCGAGCCCGGGCGCTCCATCGGGCCGGGCGGGCGCACGGCCTTCTCCGGTGCCTGCGCGGCTTCCCGGGAGGCCCGCGGCGGGGCCGCCGCATCGCGTCGCGCCGGGGATGGGCGACGGGCCGCCACCGCCGCCCCGGTGCGGGGCGCATCGGCGGGATTGGCCGCGAATCGCATCTGCTCCACCGCGCGGGTCAGGTCCGCGAGGCTGGACGTGGCCGTGCGGCAGAGCTTGATCCGGACCGAGGCGGCCGGCGCGCTGGCGTCGCTGCCGAACAGGGAGGACGGCCGCCTCCGGGCCGCCTCGCCGGCGATGTCGATCCACTGCCAGGCGAAGAGACAGTCGTTGCCGAGGGCGAGGCCGACCGGGCCGTAGGCGTTGCGGTGGGCCTGGGTCACGACCCGCATGGTCTCGCCGGGAAAGCGCGCCCGCAATTCGGCCGCGATCCCGGCCCGGCTCGGCTTGGCCATGGCGAGGGCGGGGCCGGAGCCCCCCTCCCCGTTGCGGACGCTCACCTCGGCGACGCCGCGCGGATCGTCCCGGAAGGTGATCCGCTGGGAATAGCCGTCCCGGGACGCGTTCTGCGCCACGTCGGACACGGGTCCGGCGCCGGGCAGGTCGAGGGCCGCGCGTCCGGGACGGGCGACGGCGGAGACCGCGGGCAGGAGGAGCAGTGCCGCCAGCGCCGCCGCGGTCGTGGAAGGCCGTCTCCGAGTCATGGCTGCTGTCCGGCGCCGACGCCGGCCTCGACGATGTTGGTGCGTTGCGAGCCCGGGATACCGAAGCGGTCGGACTCGCGGCTGGATCGGGTCTGGCCGCTGGCGTTGGCGGTCTGCTGGTCCTGCCACTGCGTGCCGGCGGGCGGATCGGTCAGGGAGGAGGCTTGCGTCATGCCGTTGTAGCCCGGCAGCAGGGCGAAGCCGTAGCGCTCGTAGGGCATCGGCCCGGCGCCGGGCACCCGGCGGGCCACCAGGGGGGGCGCCCCCGTCGCGGGTTCGGCCAGGAAGCCGCCCGCACTCCGCTCGGGCGCCTGCCGGGCCAGGGCGGCCGGCAGGTAGCGGAACGGGTTCTCGGCGGCGACGGACAGAGGAAACTCGCTGCGCTGGACCGGAAGCGGGCGCACCGCCCCGTTGGCCGAAATGTCGGGCTTCGGCACGCGGCCGTAGGCGGCCGAGGCGCGGGCGGCGTTGGCGAGCACGGCCGTCGGCGCGGGGCTCGCGGGCTGGCGTGCGCCGGCGGGCGGTGCCGCCGCGACGCTGCAGGCGAGCGGTGGACCGTCCGGCCCCTCGCGGAACAGCAGGTCCACGACCTTGGGAAACAGCCCGTCGTAGCGGTTGACGATCTCGAGGTATTCGCGCGTGCGCTTCAGGCGCTGGAGCGCCAGGGCGTAGCCGAGGACCGTCGATTCGCTGGGCAACCAGGCGATGCCGTGCTGGAACCACTCGAGGGCGGCGTCGAACTGGCAGGAATTGTAGGCGTACCAGCCGAGGGCCTGGGCGCCCTCCCCGGAACTCGAGGCCAGCGTCACCTTGGCGTAGCGGTTGATCCGGTCCAGGTCGATGAAGGCCGGGTTCGCCTGGGTGAGCCTGCGCTCCAGGAGCTCGATGAAGAGGATGTTGTTGCCGACGTACTTGTCGCGCCAGGCATAGGCCACCTCCTCGGCCTCGCGCGCCATGCCCACCGCGCGCAGCGCGTGGGCGAGCCCGTGGGCGATCATCGCGTCGCCGCCCCGGCTGATCGCGAGCTTGAACCAGTCCAGCGCCTCGCGGAACTGCTGACGTTTGTAGGCGTACCAGCCGAGCAGGCCGGTCTCCCGCGGATCGCCGGTCCGACGGGCCTGGGCCTGGAATGCGGCGATGTCGGTGGCGGTCGGTTCCTGCGCCGCCTCGTCGTGCAGGAAGGCGACGATGCGGGCGCGGGTGATGTCGATGGCGATGCGGCGGAACTCGGAATTTCCGTCGGAATCCGTCCGGCCGAGGGCGATGAGCTGCTCGGCCGCGGCCATCGGCAGGTTCGACATCGCCTTCTGGATGGTGGCCAGGCGGGCGCCGGTGTCGTTGCTGGTGTCGAGGACGGACTTGTAGAGGGTGAAGGCCTGCGTCGCGGCTTCCTCGGCCGCCAGCGCGTCGGCGACGATCCAGATGCTCTCGACGTCGCCGGGATCGAGCGCGCTGGGGTCGGCCCGATACAGGGCGATGACGTCGAGGTTGCGCTTGGCGCTGGCGAACCCCTTGAGGCGGCTGCGGAACCCGGCGCGGCGCAGCTTGCGCGCCAGTTCGTCGGAGGGCTGCCAGTTCGGGTCCATCGCGCGCCGGCCCGCGATCGCCGCGTAGAGGTCGTCGAAGCGGCCCGCGGTGAACAGGTCCCAGAGGGGCGCCTCCTCCGGGGGGCTCGGCTGCAGGGTGTCGAGGTCGGTGGGCTCGGTCCAGCCCGGATAGAGCTGCTTCAGCCGCGCGGCCTCCGCCTTCATCCGAGCGGTCTGCTTCTGGGCCGCGTAGTAGCGCAGCGCACTCTCGTCGACCATGCCGCTGGCCGCCGACCCCGTGGGATCGACGACGATGGCGGGCGCCCGGCTGGCATCCTCGCCGGCCGGGCCCTGCGCCAGGGCCGGCAGGGCGAGGGCTGCCAGGGCCACGCCCAGCGGGACGCCGAGAGGCGCGGTGCCGCGGCTCAGCCGGCGGGCTAACGCTTCGAGCATGACGGTCCCCTCATCTGCGCGGCCACCATGGCCAGGAGATGCAGCGTGGTCGGATAATAGTTCTCGTTGTCTTGCACCTGGCTGAAGCCGTCGGGGAGCGGCGTCCCCTTCACGGCACAGAGCAGCAGGCTGGACAGGGCGGCGTAGCCGCTCTCGCCGAGCCACTCGACGGTGCGCCCGTCGCCGGTGTCGACGATGGGCAGGCGCTCGCGGTCGGGCCCGGACCAGAGGGCGACGAAGGGGTCGTAATCCTCCCGGCGGCCGACATCGGCCCAGGCCATGTAGAGGGGGATCCGGATCGCGTTGTAGGAGAACAGCGGCGGGAAGCCGTCGGCCGGGCGGGGCTGGTCGCCCTTCAGGGAGATCCACTCGGTGGGCAGGTTGGCGCTGCCGAAGCGGGCCCGGCGCAGGAGCCGCAGGCCGCTGCGGGTCAGGGCCGCCCAATCGTATTCCGGAGCCACCAGGGGCAGGCGGGCGAAGGCCGGGAAGACCCAGTAGGACAGGTTGATCAGGGGGCCGTCGGCGCGTTCCGCCGCCGAGAAGCCCGACACCGCCGGGAGCAGCAGCGCGCCGTTGCGGTCCTTGAACAGGATGGTGCGGCGGCCGACCTCGACGGCGATGCGCCGGGCCGCCACGCGGTAGCCGGCATCGTCCCAGGCCTCGGCGGCCTCCGTCAGCGCCCAGGCGACCAGGATGTCGCCGTCGGAGGCGTCGTTCATGTCCGCCACCGCCGGGCGCTTGCCGGGCTCCCAGCGCCAGGCCAGGAGGGAATCCGGGCGCACCATCAGGTTGGCGCGGGTCCAGCCCCAGAGCCGCTCGAAGGTGGGGCGGTCATTGGCCGCCACGGCGAGCAGCATGCCGTAGCCCTGCCCCTCGCTGTGGCTGATCCCGCCATTGGCGGTGTCCACGACCCGCCCCGCCTCGGTGACGAAGCGGGCCCGGTACAGGCGCCAGCCCTCCGCGCTCTTCAGGCTGCCCGCGAGGGGCTGGGCCGCGCGGGCGGACTCGTCCTTGGCCGGGGGCTGGGCCGGCAGGGCGATGGAGGGCGGGACGGAGGTCGGCAGGTCCGGCATGGCGGAGTCACGGGGCTGGGGATCGCGTGCCGCGCCCGCGGGCAGAGGCGTGGCGCTGCCCTGGGCCAGGGCGGACCCGGCGGTCAACCCGCTCGCCGACACCGTGGCCAGGAGGGCCGCCAGGGCCGCGCCGCGCAGCGCCCGGCAGGAGCGCTTCAGGGTGGGGCGGCTCATGCATTCCTCCGGCCGACATTGCGGACCATGAGCGCGGTGGTCAGCCCGAGGCAGAGTGCCAGGGCCAGCGACAGGACCGCGTAGATGGCGGGGTTCATCGAGAGCCAGCCGGCCAGGACGAGCCGCAGGTTCCAGATCGAGGGGGACCGCGTCTCCACGATGCGGACGCTGTCCGGCTCGACCGTGTCGAGGCGGCCGTCGGCGGCGTCGAGGAAGGCGAAGCGCCCGCTGATCCGCGACCAGACCCCGGGATCGATGAGGCAGGCCACGGAGGCCTTGAGCAGGAGCGGGTTCGGGGCGGTGACCAGGGTGGTGGTGTCGTCGACGCCGATGCCGCCGCTCGACAGGGCCTGCGCCAGGATCAGCGAGGCGCGGGGCGGCACGGCGGAGGTCCGCTCCGACGCATCGGCGTCGATCCAGGTTCGGGTCTCGCCGAGCAGGCCGCGCACGGTGGTCGAGGCGCGTTCCACGAGGCCGTCGGCGGCCTCGACCAGGGGGTGGCGGGCGCGGAGGGTCTCGTCCCACTTCGTCACGAGGTCGCCGTCGGTCGCCCGGACCGTACCCGTGCGGGCGCCGGCGACGGGGTCCGAGGCGGCGCCGCGCGGCGTCACCGGGCCGGCGACGCGGAAGTTGAGGTCGGGCAGGCTGCAGCGGGCCGGCACGTTGCGGCGGAGGCGGTCGAGGGTCGGGGCCGGCACCGAGCCGGACTGTCCCGCCGGCCGGGCCGTCTCGGCGCGGGCCTCCCAGATGCGGCGGATCTGCTCCGGGTCGAGGCCGAGCCCGGTCAGGGTCGCGGGCGCCACGGCGCGCACCGGGGCCACCACCAGGGTGGGTCCGGTCCCGCCCTGCGCCTCGGTGGCGAGTTCGAAGTCGATCACCCGCCCGGCCGCGCTCGCGAGCCGCGCGGCGATCATGGCGCCCGCCGCCACCGTGTCGCGGTCGAGGACCGGCAGGACGAGGCGCGGCCGCTTGCCGTCCTCGAGGAAGGGGGCGCCGCCGCTGGTGGTGGCGGCGAGGTCCGGAATCCGGGCGGCGCGCGCGAGGTTCGGGACGGTCAGGGTGGTGCGGTCGAGGAACAGGAAGCGCTCGCGCTTCGACTCCGTGGTGTTCGCCGTGCAGGTGGCGTCGCCGGGCGTCGGCACCTGGGCCGAGATCTCGACCCGGTTCAGGCCCGGCCGCCACTGGCCGAGGGGCAGCGGGATGGTGTTGTTCTCGAAGACCTCGCCGCGCGTCCGCGGAAGCGGCACGCTGGCGGCGTTGCGGCCGTTGAGATCGACGAGGACGCGGGCTTCCGCCGACAGGCCGGACGCGTAGGCGCCCGAGAGGTTCAGGAGCATCTTGCCGTAATCGGCGGGCAGGAAGTCCGGCGGCAGCTGGACGTCGAAGCGGGTCGTCAGCAGGCGCCCGGAGAATTCGCGGGTCGCCACGCCGAGGGATTGCAGCGAGACGCGGTCGCCGCTGTCGAGGGGGGCGCCGCGCAGGAGGGACGCGGCCTTGAGGCCGCGCGGCGTGCCGTAGGGCTCGGTGCCGCGCGCCAGGGTGGCGATGGCGGATTCGATCTCGTCGTAGCTGGTGCCGCTGACGACGAGGGCGGGGGCGCGATCCTCCCGCGGCGGCAGCATCGCCAGCTTGGGGCCCGTGATCGGACCGACCGTCTCGATGTCCGGCGTGCCGCGCAGCTCCGCCGCCGTGCCGACGATGAGGTTGATCCCGGCGCGGCCGGTCATGACCGAGCCGAACTCCACCACCGGCCGGGCGATGCGCCCGACGAGGCCGATCGCCTCGATCGCGTGGAACATCCGCTCCAGGCGGGGCAGGCTCGGCTTGTCGTTGATCACGACGCGGACCGGCAGGGCGCCGCCGTCGTCGGGCTCCAGGGCCGCGAGATCCTTCAGCTCGAGCCCGGTGGCGGCCACCGGCGCCACCACGAGGCCGGAGCGGGAGGGATCGATCTGCGTCCAGAGTTCGTAGGTCGCGTCGAGGGAGCAGTCGACCCGGTGGCGCTGGCTCGCCGCGAGGTCGACGGAATTGTAGCCGAGCTTGAGGCTGCCCTCGGGCACCTCGAACTCCACCACCTTGACGGCGCCGGGCGCCTGGATGCGGGTGCGGCCGACCACGATGCCGTTGACGCTGGCGACGAGCTCCGAGGTCTCGGGCGCCACCGAGATGGCCGAGAGATACGAGACGCGCAGGCGGGGCCGTCCGCGGCTCTGCGCCTCGGTCACGTAGACCGGGAAGCGCAGGACGTCCTCCTCGCCCTCCAGGCGGAACCCGCCGGTGGTGGCGGGCAGGCGCCGGGCGGGCCCGATCGTCGCCACGGTGCCGTCCCGGACCGCCGGGGCGGGCGTCGCGGCGGCGGAGGCCGCGGGCGGGCGGCCCTGGACGGGCGCGCCTTCGCGGCGCAGGGCGTCACCGGCGGGGGGAACCGAGAAGCGCTCGGCCGGACCGGCGCCGATGAAGCTCTGGGGCCGCGCCTCCGTGGCCCCTCCCACCAGCGCCAGGGCGAGGAGCCCGCGGGTGATCGTCGTGACACGCATGCGAGCCTCCCTCACGACCGGGCGTGGAGGTCGGCGCCGCGCCCACCGCCCGCCGCACCGCCGAGCAGGCGATCGTTCTCGAATTCCAGCATCAGGCGGACCCAGTCGGTGCCCGGCTCGGCGTCGTTGCTGCGCGCGAAGCTCGCCCGGGCCGGCAGGGGATTGTCGGCCGGACGCGGCCGGGCCGCCTCGGCACCGCCGGGGCTGCCGCCGGGCAGGAGCGGCGCGCGCGGGACCGTGCGCGGAAGGGCGGTGTCGGTGGTGGGGGCGGCGGCCGCCCGCGGACGCGGCTTGAACAGGTAGCTGAAGGCGCGGAACGGCTCGACCAGACCCCACCAGATCAGCTGCAGGGTGCCCGAGACCAGGTTCTTGTGCCGGCGGCGTCCCTGCTGGAAGCGCAGGAGCGCGCCGGCATCGCCGTACATCAGGCTCGCGAGGCCGGCATAGCCCTGGGCGTCGAGGGGCTGGAAGCGCAGGGTCACCACCACGTCGTCACCCGCGTGGGAGATCGTCCCGACCTCGAACGGCAGCGCGCCGCCGGCGGGGGCGCCGTCGATCGGCTGCACCGTGAGCTGGCCGATGCGGTAGGTGCTGCCGGTGCCGAACGGCAGGGCGTCGGCCCCGAACCGGACGGTGCAGCCGAGGGCCGAGGCCCGGTCCACGGCGACGTCGAGGGCGCGGCCGGCCAGCATCATCCGGCCCTGCCGGTTGATCGCCAGGGAGGGGCTCGCCTCGGTGACGCGCCGCTCGGCCACCACGCCGAGGGCGGCGCCGGCCATGAGCAGGTTGAAGAAGTTCCACAGGCCGACGACGAGCATCAGGTTCGTGACGCCGGGCTCGAACAGGTAGCGGTAGAGGGCGGTGCCGCAGCCGAGCAGAAGCAGGCCGTAGACGGCGAAGAACGGCCAGGCCAGGGCCGAGAGGTGGTCCTGCTCCAGGCTGGTGCCCTTGGCGGTGACGTTGAAGGTCGGCCGCCGGGGCGAGACGATGACCGAGGCGATGGCGCGGAACAGGAACAGGCCCTGGACGTACTCGTAGAGTTCGGAGACGAAGGGCCAGCGGAACTTTCCGTAGACGTAGTTCTGCATCATCAGGTTGATGACGATGTAGGTCGCCGTATAGGCGATGGACTCGTCCACGCTCGCGACGAAAATCTTCAGGTCGAAGAAGATGTGCAGCAGCGGCGAGAACATGAAGATCAGCCGCGGCACGGGGAAGAACCAGAACGTCATGCTCGACAGGTAGGCGACCTTCTGGATCGTATGCAGGCCGCGCTTGAACAGCGGGTTCTTCAGGAGAAGGATCTGGAACATGCCCTGGCACCAGCGCGAGCGCTGGCCGATGAAGGCCTCCAGGGTCTCGGGCTGCAGGCCGGCGATCAGCGGCTTGTCGACGTAGATGCTGTTCCAGCCGCGCGAATGCAGCTCGAAGGCGGTCTCGCAATCCTCCGTGATGGTGACGCCGGAGAAGCCGCCCGCCTCGTCGAGGGCGCGCCGGCGCAGGAGCGCGGCCGAGCCGCAGAAGAACGAGCCGTTCCACTTGTCGAGGCCGCGCTGCGTCACCGAATAGAACATCTCGTTCTCGGAGGGCATGCGGTCGAAGGTGCGCAGGTTGCGCTCGATCGGGTCGGGATTCAGGAAGGCGTGCGGAGTCTGCACCAGGAACAGGCGCGGGTCCTGGGCGAAGTACCCGATCGTGTCGCGCAGGAAGGACCGGAACGGCACGTGGTCGGCATCCAGCACCACGACGATCTCGCCGTGCGAATGCTTGAGGCCGTTGTTCAGGTTGCCCGCCTTGGCGTGCTGGTTGCGGGAGCGGGTGCGGTATTCGACGCCGAGGGAGGCCGCCAGGGCCTGGAGTTCCATGCGCCGCCGCATCGCGCCCTGGGCCTTCACCGGGTCGGGATCGGCGCATTTCTGGTCGGTGCCGCCGTCGTCGAGGAGCCACACCGTCAGCTTGTCGGCGGGGTAGTCGATCAGGCGGGCGGCCGCGAGGGTCACCGAGAGGATGCTCGCATCCTCGTTGTAGCTCGGGACGAAGATGTCGACGGTGGGCAGCGCGTCGAAGGCTTCCGGATCGTCGGCGGTGGCCATCGGCGGGGAGGTGCGCCGCAGCGGATCGGCGTTGATCGTCAGGCTGACGAACAGGATGAAGACGCAGTAGAGCTCGCCCAGGAGCAGGAGGAGGCCGAAGCCGAAGCTGACCGGATCACTGACCGAGGGCAGCGTGTTCGTCACGCGCCAGAACATGTAGCGCAGCACGACGAGGCTGCCCAAGGCCAGGAAGACGAAGCGCGCCGGCTGGTTGTCGAAGAACACCCACAGCACCACCATGGCCGCCATGGCGCAGAGGCTCATGATGAGCTGGTCCTGCGTGCTGACGGGCTGGCTCAGCAGGACCAGGATCGCAGCGGCTGAAGCGATCCAGGCCACCCAACGAAATGCACTTGCCACGACCCTGCCCTTCCGCAATCCGCGTCGCCCGGGTTCCTCCAGGGCCGCCCTGCGCCCAGAGGGCCTTCAGGGCAGCAACCTGCGCGGGAACGGGACGGCGCAAAAACCTTGAAACACCTGAGCGATTTGCCTGCCAAGAGAATCCGGGCCACGCGTCGCGGGATTTGCGCATTTTCGGGATTGAATGCGCTCAACTGTTGTAAGATGGCACATATGAAAAAACTCAACTGGAACGCGCCGAATCATTCCTAACGAGGTCTGAAGGCACGGCTAGAACGCGGTTCTCGCTTCGACGGTCGAGTAGTATCCGCTGCCCTGGATGCGGTCCTTCACGTAGCCGACGCCGACGGCCATCTTGATCGGGCCAAAGGAAAAGCCTGTCAGGTGTCCGCCGATACGGTATTGGTTGAAGAAGTTGTCGCCGAGAAACATCGCTTCGGGGCCGACATAGACCCCGTCGGCGACCATGTAGCCGACCCGGAAGCGCGAGTAGTAGGCGTTGAACTGCGTCGAGTACGAGCCGTAGGCCGAGACCATCGTGTTCTCGGTCGGCCGGGCATAGAAGTTGGCCGCGAACTTGGCGCCGACGCCGGTTCCGACCACGGGGTTGCCCGGATCGAGGATCGACAGCTGGTTGCTGCGGACGTTGAACCCGACGAAGCCCGCCAGGGCCGCGTCGCGCCAGATCCACTCGTAGCCGCCCGACAGCGCGCCTTCCTGCTGGTAGCCCGTCACCCGCTGCCCCACCCGCTGCCCGGGGTAGCTGTAGGTGCCGGCCACGCCCTCGACGCGCAGGCGCGGGCCGCTCTCCAGGAGCGTGCCCTCCGTGGCGATCGTCCCGGTGACGGAGCCGAAGGCGGAGCTGTTGGACGTGACCGCCACCGAGGCGTCGACCGCCACCGTCCAGTTCTCGTCAAGGATCACCGGTTCCGCGCCGGTGTACCAGTCCGCGGCCATGGCCGCGTGGGACAAGCCCAGGACCAGAGGCAGGGTCGAGGTGAGAAGGGCGATGCGCGACATCGATGCGGGCGATCCGTTCCGTTGAGGCATTCGCGCGCGATGCGATGGAGATCGACGGCGTCCGCTCGCGGTAATTCATCGACCTTCGGGGTTAATCAAATCTTAACGCGATCGCGAAAGCTGCACATCTCAAGTCGCTGAGCCCATAGGCGGGTTTGCAGGCAACATGCGCGATGATCGTCGACGATGGATGATCTGCGCATTGCTGGTCAAGATGGTCGTGTAATGAGCAACTGCCCAAGAGTTCGGCTATTGGTATGAGTCTTCCCAAGGCTATCGTCACAGCATCGCGGCGGAGCTCGGTCAGGAGTTTGTTCGGTCATACAACCGGCTGGCCCGACGAATCGGATCTGCCGCGGATTCATTGCGCCGGGGCGCCGTCGAATCGGAATCGCTAGTGCCTGAAACCGTCGGTTCGCGTCGGTGCGATCGCCGCCGATGCGGGACCAACTTTTCCGAGGATGGCGCTGTGGATGATTCTACCAGGGAGCGCAGGCCAGGGGTCGCATGTGGGCCGATGCGGACGTCGGGACCCGCGCGTCGCGGCCGGGGCGCCTGCGGATCGCGCGGTCGATCACGAGGCCGGACTGTCGTGCCCGGACCTTCGCCGGCCGGACGAGGGGCGCAGGGCCTCGGTTCCCGTGCGGGACCCGAAGCATCTGTCGTCGGCGGTGGCCTCAGGCCGCCTTGGCGGCGGGATCGCGGGCGGCCCGGCGCATCACGGCGGCGAGGTCGCCGTAGCGGAACGGCTTGTCGATCTGTAGGAACGCCCGGGCGCTCTCCGGCAGGTGCCCCTGCGGACCGGCGAGGACGATGCGGATGCCGGGATGGTGCTGGACCACGGTGGCGGCGAGTTGCAGCCCGCTCATCACCGGCATGCGCTGGTCGGCGATCATGACGTCGAACCCCTCCGGCGCGTCGAGGAGCGCCAGGGCATGCTCGGCGGAGCCCGCCTGGGTGACATGGTGGCCGAGATCGGAGAGCGCCTCGGCGAAGCTCTCGCGGACCAGGGTGTCGCTGTCGACGAGGAGGACATGCAGGCGCGGCTGGGCCGGCCCCGTCTCCTCGTGTCCGGCCTCGGCCGACGCCTCGCCGGCGGGAATCCAGATCTCAGCCAGGAAGGCGGATTCGCCGCGTCCGTCCGCCACGAGGCGGAAGCCGCCGCCGATTCCGCTGAGCAGGCTGGCGACCGCGGCCGTGGAGCGCTCCTCCCCGGGCGGCGTCGCCAGGGGGGTGACCCGCCCGGGCGTACCGCTGGCCAGCACGAGGCGCACGTAGCGACCCGGCCGCAGGGCGATTCCATCCTCCTCCGTCAGCACCCGCTCGTCGGCGCCGATCGCGAAGCCTTCGGAGCCGAGATCGCGGACGTGGAAGGCGAGGTTCAGCAGCACGGCCTCGAGCAGGCCCTCGCTGCACAGGGCGCGTGCGAGACCGGGCCGGACCCGGATCTTGATGGCGGCCTGGTTCAGCACGTTGGCGCTGAGGAACGGCGCGAACGCCGTCAGGGCGGTCCCGATCTCCGTCTCCTGCAGGGTGGAATCGTCCCGGCGCACGAAGCGGACCAGACGCCGGGTCAGGCTCGAACCGCGCTGGGCACCGGCCAGGGCCGCCTCGATCAGGCGCATCTGCTCCGGGTTGAGACCGTTGCGGCGCCTCAGGGTCCCGAGATTGCCGCTGATGACGGTGAGCAGGTTGTTGAAGTCGTCGACGACGCCGTCGATGACCTGGCGCAGCATGCCCTCGCCGCGCCGCTCCGGCGTCCTGGCCCTGGCGTCGACCGTCTCCGCGCCGTCCGGCGACCCGGTCTCCCCGGTGGCCAGTCCCGCCGGGATCTCGCGGCTCAGGGCATGGAGGCGGGCCGCGCCGGGCGCGGAGACCTCCGCGCTGCCGCGGATGAAGCGGACGAGGAGGCGGCGCGCCTCCTGGCCGTCCGTGGACTCCGCCCGGCGCAGCACCACGTCGTGCGGGCCCTCCCCGTCCAGGGCGGCCTGCATGGTGAACCGCATCAGGTCGCGATCCTGCGGCTTGATTCCGTCCGTGAGGTCGGTCAGTGCGACCGCGCGGTCGGTGGTGGCGACGCCGGGGGCGGTGGAATCCACCCAGGTCACGTTGCCCGCCTCGGTGTCGATCTCCCAGTAGGTCCAGCCCGACATCGCCTCGAAGGTGCGCAGGCGCTCACGCACCCGCGCCAGGGCGGTGCGCGCTTCCTGCAGGGCGCGGCCGCGGGCGCGCTCACGGGTGACGAGGTGCTCGGCCCCCGCGCGGAATTCGGCGATGCGCGACGGCACGCTCGCTTCGCCGTCCGATTCCATGATCCTGCTCAGGCGCCGCGTCAGGCGACCGGTGATGGCGTAGGCGAGGCCGGCCGCCAGCAGGGCGGCGGCGAGCCAGAGCGCGCAGAGGCGCGGGTCCGGCAGGCCGATCGCGGTGCCGCGCGGCTCGGCCGCGCGGGCGACCGCGAGCCAGCCCGAGGGACCGAGGTCGCCGTAGCCGGCGCTCGGGGTCGCGTGCTCGACGTTGCGGGCTCCGCCGTCGGCGGCCGGCTGTCCGCCGGCGCTGACGAGCGCGCGTCCGTCGGGCGCCAGCACGGTGAGGGCGAGGGCGGAGTCCGAGGCGGGCCGCGCGCGCAGGATTCCGCTGCGGAGGTCGCCGAGCCAGGTGTCGGCAAGACGGGCGACGAGGTACTCGGTGTTGCGGGAGCCGGACCCGGCGACGGGGATCGAGACCTCGAACGGGACGGGGTCGCGCGGTGTCGCGGCGGCCGTGACGACGGTCGCGGACGCGTTGCGTGTGCTGGCGAACCAGGGCTGTCCCGAGACGTCGCGGCCGATCATGTCTTCGCGGCCGGCGGCCCGGATGCGCCCGTTCGCGCCGACGAGGAGGATGTCGGCATAGGCCGGACGCAGGTCGGCCCAGGCGCGCAGCACGGCCTGGGGGTCCGCATCCATCAGGCCGGTGCCGGTCTGGCGCAGCGCGACAGCCGCGGTGCGCAGATCCTGGGAGACCTCGAAGAGGCCGCGGTCGAGGGCGCCCGCGAAGGCCTCGGAGGTGCGGCGGAGTTGCGTGGCGTCGGACCCGGACCCGCGCGGAGCCCCCGTCAGCGCGAGGCTGCCCCAGACCACCGCGGCGCTGAGCACGGCGACGGTGCCGGCCTGAAAGGCCGCTATGGCTTTCAGAGAAACGCGATCCATTCCCAACATGTCGCTGATCGCTCTGCTGCTTGCATGTCCCGGAACGCGACACAACCCGGACGGGTCTCGTCACCTCTGTGGGCAGAATGGTTAATTTTGCTTTAACCTCTGCGGGCCGGGTCCCCGGGTGCCGTCCGGCCTCAAGGTGCAGGCGAGGCCGGGCCGCCGGATGGAGCGCTCAGGGATCTCGGTTCAGGTAGCCGTGCACCGCCTGGACGACCACCGAGCCCTCGCCCACCCCGGACGCGACCCGCTTGACCGAACCCGCGCGGACGTCGCCGACGGCGTAGAGTCCCGGGACGGCGGTGGCGTAGGGCGACGGGGCCGGCGTTCCGTCCCGCTGGAGGCCGG
Source organism: Methylobacterium sp. FW306-05-D (assembly GCF_058782155.1). Lineage (NCBI taxonomy): Bacteria > Pseudomonadati > Pseudomonadota > Alphaproteobacteria > Hyphomicrobiales > Methylobacteriaceae > Methylobacterium > Methylobacterium sp. FW306-05-D. Next base: position 8,467 of record NZ_JBYSXL010000060.1, on the reverse strand, counting down.
TCGGGACGAACCCCTTCGGATCGAGGGCGAGGCAGTCGGCGAGCCAGCCGGTATTCGGCACGGCGCCGATCATCATGAAGACGTTCTTGACGCCCCGGGTCTCGCTCAGGCCGCTGGACCGGTCGGCCCAGGTCACCGCCGTCAGCGTGTCGTCGCCGTGGAACGCGGTGATCTCGGTCCGGGCGTGCAGCGTGATGCGCGGCGAGGCGGCGATCCGGCGCACGAGATAGTCGGACATCGTCGCGGCGAGGCCGTCGGCCCGCACCAGGAGATGGAGGTGGGCCACGGTGCGGGACAGGAACATCGCGGCTTGGCCGGCCGAATTCCCGCCGCCGACCACGATCACCTCTTCGCCGGTGCAAAACTGCGCCTCCATGGCGGTGGCGGCGTAGTGGATGCCCTGCCCCTCGAAATGCGCGTAGCGCGGCAGGTCGAGCCGCCGGTAGCGGGCGCCGGTGGCGGCGACGACCGCGCGGGCGGGGATCGCCGTGCCATCCTCCAGGAGCACCCGGAACCCCGGCCCGTGGCAGTCGAGACCGGTCGCCATGCGGGAAATCGCGAGCCGCGCCCCGAATTTCTGGGCCTGGACCTGCGCCCGGCCGGCCAGGGCCTGGCCGGAGATGCCGGTCGGGAAGCCGAGGTAGTTCTCGATCTTCGAGGAGGTGCCCGCCTGCCCGCCGGGCGCCAAGCCCTCGACCACGATGGTCTCGAGCCCTTCGGAGGCGGCGTAGACCGCGGCGGCCAGGCCCGCCGGCCCGGCGCCGATCACCGCGACGTCGTAGACGCGTCCCGGATCGATGGTCTCCGTCAGCCCGAGGGCATCCGCCAGCACGGCGTTGCTCGGGTTGCGCAGGACCGCTTCGCCCGGCGCGAGCACCACCGGCAGGTCCGCCTCCGTCAGACCGAAGCCGTCGAGCGCGCTGCGCGCCTCGCCATCGAGGGCGATGTCGAGGATGCGGTGCGGATAGGCGTTCCGGACGAGGAAGCGTTCCAGGCGCAGGGTCTCGCGCTGGTGGCCGAGGCCGATCAGCACGACCCCGCCGCGCCCGTGCTGGATCAGCCCGACCCGGCGCAGGATGAAGGCCCGCATGACGATCTCGCCGATATCGGGCTCCGCGGTCACCAGCCGGCGGAAGGCGGCCCGGTCGATCCGGACCACCCGCGTGTCGACGGCGGTGCGGCCCGAAACCAGGATCTCGCGGTCGTTGAACAGGTCCAGTTCGCCCGTGAACTGACCCTCGGTATGCACGGTGAAGACGTTCGTCCGCCCGGCGCGGTCCGTCTCGAACATCTCGATCCGCCCGGCGCGGACGAGGAAGAAATCCACCCGCCGCTGGCCACGCGCGAAGATCAGCGTCCCGGCCGGCAGGATCTCCTCCCGGCCGTAGCCGGCGACCCGCTGCGCCATCTCGTCGTCGAAGCGCGGAAAGGTCTGCGCCGCGCGCGCGTCGCCGTCGGTCTCCGCCGCGAGGGATGTATCGGTCATGTCGGACCTTTCCGTTTGGCGCCGTGCCGGCCGATGATACGGCCGGCGGCCCCGGGCGCCGAGGCCGCCGCGTTCGGGCTCAGCCTCGCACGAAGGCGAGCAGGTCGGCGTTCAGGACCTCAGCGTTCACCGTGAGCATGCCGTGCGGGTAGCCCGGATAGGTCTTGATCGTTCCGTTCCGGAGCAGCTTGATCGATTTCAGCGCCGCATCGGCGATCGGCACGATCTGGTCGTCATCCCCGTGCAGGACCAGGGTCGGGACGCCGATGGCCCTGAGATCCTCGGTCTGGTCCGTTTCCGAGAAGGCCTTGATCCCCTCGTAATGGGCCTTGGCACTGCCCATCATGCCCTGACGCCACCAGTTCTGGACCACCCCGGGCAGGGCCTTCGCGCCGTCGCGGTTGAAGCCGTAGAAGGGGCCGCTCGCGACATCGAGAAAGAATTGCGCGCGGTTGCCGGCGGTGGCCGCGCGGAAGCCGTCGAAGACGTCGCGCGGCAGGCCCTCGGGATTGGCGTCGGTCTTCAGCATCAGGGGCGGTACCGCCGAGACCAACACCGCCTTGGCGACGCGCCCGGCCGGCTCGCCGTGCCGCGCCACGTAGCGGGCGACCTCGCCGCCGCCGGTGGAATGGCCGATATGCACGGCGTTGCGCAGATCCAGTGCCTCCACCACCGCGAAGGCATCGGCGGCGTAGTGGTCCATGTCGTGGCCGCCATCGACCTGAGCCGAGCGACCGTGGCCGCGCCGGTCATGGGCGACGACGCGGTAGCCGTGCTGCAGGAAGAACAGAAGCTGCGCGTCCCAGTCGTCGGACGAGAGCGGCCAGCCGTGATGGAACATGATCGGCTGGGCATCCTTGGGACCCCAGTCCTTGAAGAAGATCTCAACGCCATCCTTGGTGGTCACATAGGTCATCGCGCTGGCCCCGATCGGAGAGGGAGGGACATCGTAGCAGCAAATTGCGGACCGAACCTGTGTTGACCAGGCATCCTAGCGCGTGATTTCGGGATTAATGCTTCCGTGGTCCGTCGGTGCGCCGACGTTCGACGGGGTGCCGAAGGCCCATGGTCGAGCGATGGAAGCGATGGCGCCCGGCCGCCGGACCGGCTGGACGTCCCTCGGGCTGTGGCCTGGACGAAGGTGCACCTGCGCGGACGACTCGCTCGGGCCGCGCCGTCCGGGTGATCGGCGCGACGGGCCGGCAGGAGGCGTCGTGGACAAGCCGACGGCGCGAACCGTGGATCGGAACGCGCCGTTGGTGGGGATGTCTTCGCGAATGGATTGTCTTCGCCGGTGCACTGCCTTCGCAGCGGATGCCGGCTGTCTCGGTCGGACGATCAGCGACCCTGTTGCGGTATCAGCGAGCGGGCCTGCTGGACCGCATCGCGGCAAGAGGCGTCGCCCTTGGCGTTGAGGTCGGTCGCGCGCTGGAGCGCGGACTTGGCCTGCGAGACCTTGTCCTCGGACGAGAGGCTCGCAGAGGCGGAGGCCTCGACGCCCTTGGAGGCCTCGGCCGCCGCGGTGGGCTTGTTTTCGGACTGAGCGCGGACATCCGCCGGCGACGTCGCGATCTGGCCGGTCGCGACCGAATTCGCCGGGCCTTTCCCGGCCGCCGCGGCCACGGGGCCTGCGACACCACCCACCGTCCCCGGGGAGCCGCCGGTCTCGCGGGACGCGCCGCCCTGCTGCGACTTGTCCGTCTCCGAGCTTCCGATCTTGGCGGTGCTGCCCGTGGTGCCGCCCGCCTGGTCGGCCGAGGCCGCGCTCGGGCCCTTCTGCTGTCCGGTATCCGGCTGCGAGACGGGCGCGCCCATGCCGACCTGGGTTCCGAGCTCGCGCTTGAGCTTGGCGATGTCGTCGCTGCAGGGACCACCCTCCTGCGCGAAGGCGGCCGTGCTTACGAGACCCAGGATGGAGAATGCGGCGGTGCAGCTGATCGTCTTGAGACGTGACATGGGATTCCTCGCTGAAATGCCCCCGTCAACGACTAAATGAAATATAAGTTCACGATAAAATCGTCACGTTTAAGTTATAATTCGTGATTGCAGCGTAGAGGGAAATGTAAAATCACAAGAAAATAAGCGACCGATGCGTCCGAATCTTCTTCGGGCGCATCGGTGTCTCAGGACGTCAAGTCAACGGCGGAGCGCCGGTTGCCGACGGTGATCGATCAGTAGCCGTACCCGTAGGCCGGGTAGCCGTAACCGTAGCCGCCGCCATAACCGTAGGCGGGCGCGTAGCCATAGCCGCCGTAATAGCCGACCGGGCGTCCGTAGCCGTACCCACCGTAGCTGTTCGCCACGATGGCCCCGGCCGCGAGGCCCGCGATGCCGAGGCCGATCGCGGCGCCGGGCCCGATGCCGCGACGATATCCATAGCCCCGACCGTAGCCCCGGTATCCACCGTAGCCGCCGCGGAAGCCGACGCCGCGATAGCCGCCACCGTAGCCGTAACCACCATGGCCGTAGCCGCCGCCATAGCCCCAGCCGCGGGCCTCGGCGGGTGCCGATGCCAGCAGGCCGAGTCCGAGCAGGGCCGTCGAAGCAAGTGCGAGCTTGCGCATTCGATCTCTCCTATCGTGTGGGATGTAGCCTCATAACAGCCTGGCGCCCGGCACGTTCCGGCCCCAGCCATGGTTCAACACGTCACAGGGTCAGTAGCCGTTTCCACCGAGATAGGCATCGTAGCCTATAGCGGGGGCGAAACCATGTGAGGCCGTGGCTGGAGCGCCCCAGATATAGCTCTGGCCGACCGGATAGACGGGAACGGCATTCGGGCCCTGAAGAGAATGGGCTTGCGGCGGTCGCGGTGTCTTGATCGGCGGAAGCTCAGCCGTGAGGCGCCTCCTGAAGATCGAGGCTACAGAGGCCAAGTTGCGCATGTCTGTTCCGGGCTCCGACTTGGGATGCCAAGAACCAGATCAGGGCAGGACCGTTCCTTCACTTGCGCGACAAGTGCCAATTCATCGCAGGAATTCGAAGTCGCAACGAATGTCGATGGACCATCCGGACGGGAAACGCTCCGCCGGGTCTGAACGCTCCGTATGTTGTCCCGCGACCCCGCTGAGCGGGGTTCAGGAGTTGGCCAGCATGCTCGTGGATTGGAACACCACGAAGATCAGCGTGAGCAGGGCTGCGGCTGCCGCGAGGTACGTGACCGTCTTCATGAACTTGGACATGGTTTCGATGTCTCCTTCCGGACATTCACGTGGGCGCGCGCGATCCTTTACGCACGCGCCCACGGGCGAGTCGCCTGACGCGGGCCGGGTCAGGCCGGACGGCGGCCGTCGGCGGCGTAGCGGTCGATGGCCGAGGGCAACTCGCGGGAGAGGCGCGCCAGCAGGGCCGACCGGCTCAGGCCGGTCTGCTGGGTGAGGTGGTCGAGGGTGTCCGAGCCGATGGCGCGCTCGAGATCCGCCTCGGGGATGTCCCGGTTGGGTCCGTGGCTGACCCAGGACGTCGCCGTCTCGCCGTGGCCGCTCTTGGTGAAGTGGTCGACGAGTTCGCTGAGGCCGCTGGCGATCAGGCCGCCGACGCCCGCCGTCCCGACGCCGCCGAGGAGACCGGCCAGGTGGCCGAGGCCGCCGCCGTTGGAGGTGCCGCCGGTCGCCGACATGTTCGGGATCGGCGGGACGGTGCTGCGCGTCGGGACGGTTTCATGGCCCTTCAGCAGCTCGGCGAGCTTGTCGCGGTTCTGGTAGCCGGCCACGGCCAGCAGGCCCAGCAGCGCGGTCATCGAGGGATAGCCCTTGCTCATCGTTCGTCTCCGTGGGTGGGGGTTGGATGGGTGGTAGGGGTGGAAGGGGTCCGAACAGGCACCTGCCCGGGATCTCGTCGTCAGCCTGCCGCGGCGGCCTCCGTCGATGTGGTGCGCCCGGCCAGATCGCTCGATTCGGCGGCATACTGGCTGGCGGCGATGGTGCGCTTGACCGTGGAGCGGGCGGCGTCGATGGCGATGGCCGCTGCCGACATGGTGCGGGCCTCGGTCGGGCGTTCGAGGGCGTGCTTGGCGATGTCGCCGGCGAGGTCGTCGATCTCGCGGGCGAGCTGCTCCAGGCGCGTCGCGTCGGCGCTGTCCTGCGCCTCCTGCCGGATTTCCAGCAGGCGGTCGGTCGCCTCCTCGATGCGCTCGCGGCGCAGGCGCGACAGGCGCTGCCCGACCCAGGCGACGGCCGAGCCGATGCCGCCGCCGAGGAAGGCGACGAGGTAGATCCAGGTCTCGTAACGCTCGACGAAGCCCTGTTGCTCGCGCTCGAAGAAATCCACGGCGCCGGGGTGGATGGGCAGCCGCGCACTCGTCGCCCCGGCCGTGCTGTCGTAGCTCGGCGCCTGCACGTAGTCGGCCGCAGGCGTCACGTTGGCCATCCCGCTGCGCATCTCGAACAGGTGCTGGGTCACGTCGGCCGCGACCGGGCGGGACAGGCTGGTGCGGGCCATCAGACGATAGGAGGCGCCCACGGTATGGACATCCTCGGCCGGCACCTTCGGGCTGCCGCCGAAGGTCTCGGCCGGCATCGTCACGGCCTGGAGGCGCGGCAGGCGCGCGATGATGGCGTCGGCGTTCTCCACGTCGACGAAGGCGACCCTTCCGGTCCGGCTGACGCCCTGGACGATGCCGACGATGCGTTGGGCGGTCGGTGAGGTCGGGGCGATCACCGAGACCACCGCGTCGATCCGCTTGCGGGTGAAGGCGCCGGCGAGTTCCGCCTCCGTCATCTCCACCAGTGCCACGTGGCGCGGCGGCACCGGACCGTCGGGCTCCTTGTCGAGGAGGGTCAGACCGTAATGCTCCACCATGGCCTTGATCAGGGCCTGGTCGGCATCGCGGTGGGCCAGGATGGCGAGGCGCTTGCGATCGAGCTGCGGAAACCGGGTCAGCCCGGAACCTTCCGGCGAGGCGATGATCATCGCCTGGTCGCGCAGGATCGCGAGGGTCAGGCCGTTGTCGGGCAGGTCGACGTCGGGACGCACCACCGCGAGGTCCGCCCGCCCCTCCTGGAGGGCGGCGGCGCTGTCGCGCACGTCGTCCAGGGCCAGGACCTTGAGCCGGATCTCCTTGTGGCGCTTGGCGAGCGCGTCGGCATAGGCCTGGATCAGGGCCGGCTCGGTCCCGTCCCGGGGCGCCACCGCCACCGTCAGCACCGTGGCGCGGGAGACCCAATAGGCCGCCCCCGCCGCGAGACCGAGGAGGACGGTGAGCAGCAGGAACACGAGCTCCGGCCGCAGGAGGACCTTGGCGAACTTCATCGATGGTCGTTCGCTCCCTCCTGGAGCGGGGCACGCGGCCCCGCTGCGTCCTGCGCTCCGGCCATCCGAATCCCTACGGACAGGAATGCCGTTCGCCGTCGTTGCCGAGATAGGTGCCACTGCTCGCGTTGTAGGAGCGGAAGCGCCGGGCGCAGGCGGCCACGGCCTCAGCCCCGACGGCGCGGAGGAGCCGCGGCGCGACCGCCGAAGCGACGGCTGGCATAGGCGATGAGCTTGGGCAGCAGGAACGCGGTGAGGAGCTTGCGGATCATGGGGGTCTCTCCAAGGGCCGGGAGGTGTGCAGGGGCAGTCCTGCAAGGGAAGTCCTGCAAGAGCAGTTCAGGGTCGGCGGGCGAGCCATCCGACGGCGAAGGCGACGGCGGCCAGACCCATCAGGGCCGAGGCGCGGTGGTCGTCGGCGTAGCGGACGGCCTGCCGGCCATAGGCGGTGCCGCGGGCACGGGCCTGGCGGGCGCGGTCGCGCCCGTCCGCGATCAGGTGCTCAGCGCGATCCCGGGCCGCATCGGCGAGGTCGCGCCCGTCCTCGGCCCAGTCCTCGGCCCGGTCGCGGGCCCGGCCGTAGGCGTACTGGGCCCCGCCCGCCACCTGGTCGACCGCCCCGCGCACCTGGCGGGCCGGATCGCCCGTGAGGCCGCCGAGGGCCGTCTGGGCCCGGCCCTTGAGATGGCGCGTGGCGCCTCGGAACTCGTCGCGGTTCATGGCAGGTCTCCTGGGATGGGGTCGGGTCCGCACCGGGCCGGGCGTGGAGGCCCCGGGGCTGGATGGACGGACCCGGCCGGTCCGCGGGGGGACCGGCCGGGGGTCGGCTCAGGCGCGGCGGGCGTCGTAGCCGGCGGCGAGGGTGTGGAGCTTGGGCGCGCCGAGGCGGCCGCCGAGGAAGCCGGCCAGCGCGCCCAGGATCAGCGCCAGCGCGCCGTAGAAGGCCCCCTGGGTCGCCGCCGACTTGGTCGCCAGCGCGGCCGCCTCGGCCTTCTGCTTGGCCGTCGCGACGGTCTCGTCGTACTGCTTCTTGTAGTCCTGGATCTGCGCCCGGGCCTGGTCGGCCGGGATGCCCTGCGCCTTGGCCAGGGCGTCGGCCGCGCGGGTCTCGGCCTGGGCCTTCTGGGCCGGATCACCGGTGAACAGCGCCCGGATGGCGGCCACCGCCGCGTCCTTGGCCGCCTGCGGGTCCTGGCCGGCCGCCTGCTGGCGCACCGACTGCTCGATGCCGTCGAAGGGGTTCGAGATCTTCGACAGGGACGGCGCGGCCGCCTGGGCGGCGGTCTGCACCGTGCCGCCCACCAGCGAGCCGGCCCCGCCCAGCGTGCTGGTCACGCCCGAGAAGGCCCCCCCGATCAGCCCGCCGGCCGCCGAGGTCAGCAGGTAGAGCACCACCAGGGTGGTCACCGCCCAGGAGACGAGGCCGTGCAGGCCGGCCGCGCCCGGGACGGGCTTGCCCGACAGGCGCCCGGCGATGAGCCCGCCGGCGAGCGAGGCGACCACGCCCGATCCCACGAACCAGAGCCCGGCGCCCAGCGAGAGCGTCGCGGCGGCCGGGTTGTCGGCGGCGTTCGCGCCGACGCTGGACAGGCCCACGCCCACGCCGACCATGTTGAGGATGACCTGGCTCACCAGCGCGGTGACGGCGCCCGCCAGGATGGCGCCCCACGAGACCTGGTTGAGCAGGACCGTGCGGGTGTCGGCGGAGGCGCCGGGGGTCGAGGGGGCGAGAAG